>JAAUOQ010000079.1 GCA_012034795.1 Leptolyngbyaceae cyanobacterium CRU_2_3 | reverse complement strand
CGCGGGATTGACCTTAACGTAGCGTCCCTGTGTATCAAGCTGAGAGATGCCCTCAACGGCACTCTCTAGAGCAGCACTGAGGCTTCGCAGTTCTTCTTGAGAATGGGCGATCGCCTGGCGTTGTTGAACTTCTTGAGCGAGAAGTTCAGCCTGGGTCAGGGCAATGCCAATTTGATCGGCAATCTGTTGCAAAAGTTGGGTTTCAAACTCTGTCCACTGACGCGGATGAGCACACTGGTGAGCAATCAGCAATCCCCAAAGAGTATCTCGAATGAAAATGGGTACGACCAGATTTGCCTGAACACCAAGCTGTTGGAGAAATTCAACATAGCAAGGGAGAATCCCTGCTTGGGTAATATCAGCGATCGCCCCAATTCGTCCCTGACGATAGAGTGCCAGATATTCTTCCTGGAAACAAGGATCGACAATATCTTGTCCTAGCGTCACCGGATAGCCCGAAACAACTGCCTCTTGCACTACAGTTCCTGAACCATCGGGCTGAAGCTGAAACAGCAAAACTCGATCCGACTGGAGAACTCGCTGCACTTCTGTTACCGTGGTGCAGAGAATGGCTTCAAGCTGCAAAGACTGGCGGATCTTCAACGACACTTCCGCAAAAAGCTGCGATCGCAAATTCTGTCGCCGTAATTCTTCCTCAGACTGCTTGATCTGATTAATATGACGAAAATAAACGAAGAGTCCTTCTTGCACTGGATAAGCATGAACCTCAGACCAGCTATGGTGCGACGCATCAAATGCCTCAAATACAACACTGACCTGCTCTGATACCGCCTTGTGGAATTCTTGATCAAAAGCCGAACCTACCATTGCAGGAAACTCATCCCAAAGGGTTTGACCCAATAACCCTTCTCGTTGTTGTTGCCACAGATGTTCTGCCTGGCGATTTAGGTAGGTAAATCGCCACTCATGATCCAGTGCAAAAAAGGCATCTGTGATGCTTTCTAGAATCGTGGTAATTTGGTTGCCAACCGCTTGCACTTGAGCCAGAAGCTGAAACCGCTCTTGTTCAGATTGCTGAAATTCGGCCGTAGTTAGGGTCAAGTGGGCGAGATTGCGCCGTAACTCTAGTTGCGACATGACTTGACGGCTCAAGGCTTGCAATGCCTGAATTTGCTGTGAGTTCAGTTGCTGAGGTACTGAATCGATAACGCAGAGTATCCCCACACAATAGCCTGCTGGGGTGGTGAGGGGTACACCTGCATAAAATCGCATATGGGGTTCACCCGTCACCCAGGCATGGGTGGCAAACTGCTGATCTAGCCAGGTGTCGGGCACCATCCAAACATCATCAGGATGCGATAGGGCATGGGCACAAACGACCACATCGCGGGGCATTGTAGTGACGGCTAATCCCACTTTTGACTTGAACCATTGCCGGTGCTCGTCGATCAGGCTGATCAGAGCGATCGAGGTTCCACAAAGGTATGCAGCTAACTGGGTCAGATCGTCAAACGCCGCTTCAGCTTCTGTATCTAGAATTCCATACTGCCGCAGCGCATTGAGCCTTGCCGCTTCAGTGTCTATCTGTGGAGTTTCCATACTGGTTCATTTCGCTCCGATCTATTTCGCTCCTGATTCATCTTTCCTCTAGCATTTATTGGCAGATGATTTACAACATGATGCGATCGCTCCAGAGGCTTGCACGTGACTCAGCAGCACCTCAGCAGCTTGATAGAGCGTTGGGAGATCAGTCCCATCTTGAGGAGCTTGAACAATTCCAACACTACCGGTGATCTGGAAGGATACGCCATTCATAGCCATAAACTCGATTTGACGCAGGTTGAGCAGCACTTTAGCCAGCCGTTGTGCTCCATCTCGTTTGGTCATTCCAGCCATGCCAATGACAAATTCTGTGCCTCCCCAACGACCAACTACATCTTCACTTTGAAACGTTTGGCGCAGGAGTTCTCCTAAGCGAAACAAAACTTGATCTCCTGCTGCATGACCATGCTGCCGATTGATGGCTTTGAGTTGATCCAGGTCGAGGATCGCCAAACAGAAAGGTTGGTGGTGGCGATCGCTCCATTGCAGTCGCCGGTTCAGTTCCTGAGAGGAGTTCCGATAATTGGCAACGCCGGTCAAAGCATCAATATCCGTGAGATTTTTCAGCAGGCGCGATCGCTCCAAGCGATTGAGAATTCGAGTCACTAGCTCTGGCCCTACGATCGGTTTACTCACGTAGTCATCTGCCCCCGCCGCAAATACCCGGTGCATGGTTTCAGCATCAGCATGGGCAGTCAGAAACAAAACAGGTAACCCACTCCAGCGAGGATCATTGCGAACAAGATGACATAGCTCAATTCCTCGAATATGGGGCAGTTCCACATCTAGAACCAATAAATTGGGTGCAGCAATTGATAGCACCTCCAAAAACCGCAAGGGATTATCGAGGGTGAAAACTTTAATACCCCAAGGATCTAGTAAAGTATGGAGTGCCATCAGCACTTGAGGATCATCATCGACCACCATCACTCTGGCTTCGGTCGTTCGAGAATTTTGCAAGACCTGAGACACGGTTTCTAGCGCTTGAGCCGGAGACACTGGCTGTTGTAAAACCCGATGCCGACCCAGGCTCGTAATTTTTACTCGATCGATCAATTGCTTTTGCTCAGTAAAGACAATAGCGGGCAGAGGAGGTGCATATCGATTCAGGTCTGCCAGCAGTGCCAAAGCCGTAGGGCAGGAGCGATATTGCCCTGCTTGTCTTGGGATACAGGTAGATCCAGTAACACAGCATCAGGACGCTGTTTGGCAATTTGCTTTCTAGCAGGCCCAGGATGAGTGGCAATTTGCGATCGCATCCCCCAATCAGCCGCTTCTGCTGCCAAGGCTGCGGCAAAGACTTGATCCGCATGGATAATCAACAAATAGGGACGTTCATCCGTAGGTTCATTAATGAACCCACTAATCAGTTCATTAATAGATTCATCAGTAGGCTCATCATCAGGCTCATGAATGAGTTTATGAATGGGTTCATTCATAGATTCATTAACAGACAGCAACGCTGAAACTGTTTTATCGTTGATAGATTGTAGTTCTTGGCGCAGTCTCACAATCAGCTGAGTGAGATGTTGAATTTGACTTGGCTCTAAGTCGATACCGATCGCCAAGAGAGGTTCTATTGCTTGGGCCAGACGAGATCCTTCATTAGCCCCAAACATCCCTAAAGATCCTGCCAACTTATGGGCTTCCTGCTCTGCCTGCTGCCGTATATCCTCGCTGAGTCCATCTTGGAGCAGCAGGGTTGCAGCCTGCTCAACCACAGTCACTCGGCGGTTAAGGCTCTCTTTAGCCTGCTCCCAAACTTTAGCCGCTTCAAGTTCAGGTGGCGTTGCAAGTTTAGGCTTGAGATTTCTGACTTTCTGACCCTCTCCGCCCCTCCCATCCTGCTCTGAGGGTTTCAGCCGATACCCAATTCCGTAAACCGTCTCCAATGGATCATCGGCAATCCCGGCTGCCTTCAATTTCTGGCGCAACCCTTTGACATGCGATCGCACTGTTTCTCCAGTCGGAGGCTCTTCAAACGACCACAAATGATCAATTAAGGCACTACAGCTAAAAATTCGATGACTGTTACGGAGAAACAGTTCTAGTAGACCGTATTCTTTAGGGGTCAAATGCAGCGATTGATTGTTGCAGGCAACTTCGCAAGTGCTGGGGTCAAGCTGTAAATTCCTCCACTCTAGCAGAGGAGGTAAAACCGTACCGCCTCGGCGCAGCAGTGCCCGAATTCGGGCCAATAGCTCCTGCAAGTCAAACGGTTTAGTCACATAATCATCCGCCCCTGCATCCAACCCCATCACCCGGCTGATGCTACTGTTTCGCGCTGTCAACAACAGAATTGGGGTTTGGTTACCTTGCGATCGCAGCCGCTGGCAAAGACTAATACCATCTAGCTTTGGCAAGCCCACATCCAACAAGATCAAATCATAGGCAAACGCTTCTAGCAGTTCCCAACTCGCCTGACCATCAATTGCTACGTCAACCGTATAATGCTGGTCAGTTAGGGCTTTAGCCAGTGATTTGATAATCAGCTCATCATCCTCAGTCAGTAGAATTCTCATGACGGCTGACAACCATAAGTGACCTTCGCTAAAAGCTCGTGGAGGATTAAATCTACACGTTAAGCCTAGCTCTCGTTGGAGAGGATTGGGCTGTACGTTATAAATATCAATCTTTGTTACTCCCTTAGTCGATCAAGTGGATTAAGGAAGACAATATATAGTATTAAGGAAATTGGAGGAAAGCTACATAAATGCTCCAATCTAAATCTTCAATAAAGTTTTCTCTCTCATGTTTGAAATTTGTGCATGAGGCTTGGCGTTTTGGATCTGGCGGTTAGTCGTGTGTCTCAGCACTGCTTGAGTTGAATTGTGCATTAAATGCTGGGTTTCTCGCTTTTACAGCGCCTAGCAATTGCCTAGGTGTAAGAATATGTGTAAAAAATTTCGCTCCGAACGTTGATTACTTTCTGAAAATCTCACTCCACCAGGCTGTCAGAGCGTGTGTTGTCAGAGTGTGTGCGGTGTATACGATTGAAAATTGCTGTATCTTATGTTGCTTTGCCAAGGAAAGTTCAATATGTTTAAGAAGATTCTAGTTGCGTTGGATCACTCTCCAATGGCACGGTTTATATTTGACCAGGCGCTGTCGTTGGCTAGAGAACACCATACGAGTCTAAAGCTTGTCCATATCTTATCTGTTGAAGAAGAAACGTTTTCTAGCACAGATTTACTCTATGGAAATCCGATTTATGGCGCACCTGGACCTACTATCGGTGCAGCAGTATGGTATGAACAGTGGCAAGTCTTTAAAAATCAGTCCTTAGAACAACTGCAAGGTTTTGCACTAGAAGCTAATCAGGCAGGGGTAGAGGCTGAATGCACACAAATCTCAGGTAATCCGGGAAAAATGATCTGTCATCTAGCCAGCATTGCTGGAACAGACTTAATCTTGGTTGGCAATCGAGGCCGGTCTGGGCTGAACGAACTGCTATTGGGTAGTGTTAGCAATTACGTCATGCACCATGCCCCCTGTTCAGTATTAATCGTCAAGTCACCTGCTAAGGGAGAGCATTCAGACCTTGCTAATTCAGACCTTGCTAAGTTAGCTTAAGCGATTCCCAACGCATCGCACTCTACCCCGCCATTATCAGTAGGTCGCAAAGCTCCCAATAATTCTTTCAAAATCCTGGTTTTCCGCCCGCTGCACGAGCGGAAAACCAGGATTACGGGGTTTTGGGGCAGCTGGCGTCGCGTGCCCCAAAACCCCATTTGCCGAACTCTACTGATCATAGATTGGACCAACTCCTTAAAGCCTAGCCCCGTAAAGTCTAGTCGTCATCTTTTGCTAGGACGAGTTGAACGTTTTTTACGAGCTGTAGGTGTTGGCTGGCTCTGATGAGTCTGACCTAGGATTAGCTCGGTGACGGGTTGTAAATCACCAAATTTTGGACTCCAAAAACTTCCTTTTGCAGTGTGGAAATAAACGGCATCTTTATGTTTACTCTCCTGCCGGGCTTTGCGATCTGAGCACCGCAGCATCACTTTTTGCTGTCCATCTTTTGGGTAAGTATACTCTTCTAACGGTTGGCAACAGACAGGGCAAGTATGTTCGGTCAACTTGATGGGAGGTAGTTCTATTTGTCCCATAGTTTGTCCCATAGTTTGTCCCATAGCTTGTCCCACAGCTTGTCCCACAGCTTGTCTCTCAGTCGGCTTGCCCAAAACCAGTTTTTGAGCCTGTTCTAGTGCAGGGGCGAAATACTGCTGGTTCCAGCCAATTAGCCAATGTTCCCAATTGATACTGCCTTGAGCAATGCGATCGAGAGATTGCTCCATTTCTGCGGTAAAGGTTGGATCAATCAATTTCGTTAACAGTTTTTCTAAAGCTGCATCCAAATCTAGCCCTAAAGGGGTCGGTTGCAGTTTGCCTTTAACAACCTGCACATAGCTCCGTTCCTTCAAGATTTTCAAGGTAGGGGCATAGGTGGAAGGGCGGCCAATTGCCTTGCGTTCCATTAATTGCACCAGCTTCGGTTCAGAATAGCGCGGGGGAGGCTGAGTTTGCTTCTGGTCTGCCTGTGTTCGCTGAAGCGTCAAAGGGTGCCCTTGAGTTAAAACAGGCAGTTGGGCATCAGCTTGAAGATTCGGCCAGTAGCGAGCATAGCCTAAGAATTCAATTACCTGTCCCCTGGCTTCCCAATACAAAGACCCAGATTGCGTGACGACACGGGTCTTGCGTAAGCGAGCCGGATGGCATTGAGAAGCAACAGATCGCTTCCAAATCAGTACATATAACGCAAAATCCTCAGCCGTCAGTTCGCTCCTAAGCTGGGTAGAAGGGCGATGAATATCAGTAGGACGAATGGCTTCATGGGCTTCCTGTGAACCTTTATGGCTCTTGTAGCGCGTCACCTGTTGAGGAATATTCTCTGGATCATTTGCCTCTAGCCAATCCCGAACGTTTTGGCAAAATTCTGGACTCAGAGCCACACTATCGGTTCGCATATAGGTGATCAGCCCTTTCTCGTAGAGTGACTGAGCCACTCGCATCGTCTGATCAGGGCTGAAATGGAGTTTTGCACCCGATGCTTGCTGAAGGGTTGAGGTAATAAACGGCGGTGGTGGAGCTTGGCTAGCCATTTTTCCTTCCACTAGAGTCACCTGGTGGGGGTGCGTTTGGGCAATTTCTACCAATCGATCGGCTTCTATCTGAGACAAAACCCGATCGGATTCTGGGGCATCTTTGGGTTCTCCAGTATCGTCTGCTGAGTCTGCCAGAGGGGACCGAGCAGAAGCCTGAAGTTTTGCCCGATAAAACGCTCGAAAGCCTTCTCCATACTCTACCCACACTGACCAGAAATCTTGGGGTTGAAAAACTTGAATTTCTCTTTCTCGCTGGCACAGTAAATGTAACGTAGCACTTTGAACCCGCCCCATTGATTTTGCGCCAATGTTAAGTTTCCAGACAATATGCTTACTGCCTTTGTAGCCGACTAGCTTGTCTAGGCAGTCTCGTGCTCGTCCTGCTGCAATTAGATTGGCGTCTAATGGGCGAGATTGGGCGATCGCCTGTCTCACCGCTGGAGCCGTGATTTCGTGATACACCACCCTCTGAGGATTTTTCAGCCTTAATTCTTGAGCCAAGTGCCAGCTAATCACCTCCCCTTCGCGATCGCCATCGCAGCCTAGAAATACGCGATCGGCTTGCTTAACCGCTTGGCGGAGATCAGCCAATACTTTTTTACCTTTGGCACCACGCGGCACATAGCGGCACTGCACAGCATCGTCAGTTAGGTCAAAGCCTAGAGCATCTTCGCCATCATCGGCTAGTTCCCGCACATGCCCCATACTGGCTTTGATAATCCAATCATTACCCAGAATTTGGCTGAGCTTTTTCAATTTACCCGGAGACTCAATTAACAGAAGATTGGTCATTAGACTTTAACCCATCACTCTCTTCATAGTACAAGCGATCTATGAATCTAGTACATTACACCTTCTGTTACTTTAAAAACAACAGAGGGTGTAATGTACGCTGGTTACTGAGTCTTAGTAGATCGCAAATAGGGTTTTGGGGCGCGCGCGCCCGTCCCAAAACCCCATTTGCGATCTACTGAAGCTTGGTGATCTACTCAGCCTACTTTGAGGTGACTAACCCATGAGGCGAACAAGTTCAATGGCAGGGTGCCGATTCACAAACAAAACACAAAACTAAACAATTTGGACTAAGATGTCATCTCCTTCAACTTTCACGGCATAAGCTTGCAAAGGTTTCTCGGCTGGGCCACGCAAGACTTTTCCAGTAGAGTCAAAGCGAGCACCATGGCAGGGGCAAACGAAAGCATCCATATTTTTATGCCATTCGACTGTACAGGCAGTATGAGTACATCTGGGGCTGACAGCGAATGGAATATCTGGATTTGTAGAATGTGAGACAAGCACTACATCCACTTCTGGAGGAGCAATCACACCAGACACAGAATTCTTAAGTGCCGATAGACTGCTAACCGCAGTAAACCCATCGGCACGAGGTGTGCTTAAGGTTGCAGCAGCACTTGCAGTTTGATTGGGTTGATTAGATGCTGACTGACCCTCCTTGCGAGATGAACAAGCCGCAATGGCGAAGGGTAGAGAGAATGAGATGCCAACTAATCCAAACCCATTTAGGAAATCACGACGATTCATGAATTGCAAAGCCTCATGTTGTAAATAATTCAGTTCGTAATCAATTACATGAACAAATTTGGGAATAGATGTTGGATAGATTAGCAATTGAGTAACCTATCCAACTTTTAATTGAGGTAGCTTAATTCAAGGGTTGCCCTTCATAAGCGAGCGCTTTATCGCCTAGCTCCGCGAACTCTCTGGCGATCTTGAGATATTTTTGCCGCTCAGCCTCATCAGCAATTCCAGCAGGAATGAGTTCTTGCTGATCTGCCTTACTCACAACACCTGCGGGTGGCATTCTGTTTGCTTCCATGACCTTGACAATCCGATGGCGAATCGAGAGGGCTTGATTGGGATACTCCATGATTCCTAGAGGAGCCATCAGGGAAGGATTACCAGGATTATGGCAGGTCTGGCAACTATACTTTCGCGATTCAGTATCTAGTGTTCGGTAAGCAGTATCGAGTTGAGCCACGTAGGGATTTGACTCAGAAAACAAATACTTGTATAAGGTGACACGTGGTTCTTGTTCACCGGCAGCCCCTGTCCAATGCCAGCGCCCGTCCCATTCGTGGTTTACATAAGGACGAGAGCGATCGCGTTCGGCAGCACGGATTAATCCTGCAACTTTCCCCTGTTCCACGATTACATTCACTTCGGGTGAATACTGAAAGGCATCCCATTTTTTCTTGGAGTGCCAATAGGGATAGGGATACTCTCCCATGTCAAGTTTGTTACGGTACTGGTAAGGTAAATGGATAACAGTTTGATAGCCACTAGCTTGATTGCCTACCTGTTCAATCTTGTAATCACCCGTAAACATGAATACTGACAGGTAGACTCGCCACATCACTAACGGATGAAACTTAGTCGTACTCCGATTGGTTTTCAAGTTGAAGTCACCCACTTTGGGCTGCGTGCCCCAAAGAACAGGTATGGCCGTAGAATTCATCAATAACTTAGAACTGCCTAGCTTTTGACCACAGGCGTCGCGAGCAGCTTTATCAGCGGGGTCTGCTAAAGGACAAGCAGCAATGATTTCCTTAGCAATTTTCTCTGCCAGCCTAGTTTCTGCATTAGCAGGTTGACCTGTAATGAAACCCGCAAAAATACGCCAAGCATGGTAGCGACAGCAAGTACTGTCACTAATAGAATCTGACGGACTCCACGTCTTTTGAGCATATGTTATTTTCCTGGTAGATACTACGCCTGCAAGATGCAAGCACTCACAACAATTGGGGGCAAAAAGAGTGATCGTATGCGGATCGAAAGACCGCTATAGCCTACCGTTTGATCAATTCTTCTGGGTTCCGAACCTCGTTGCCTAGGTCTTGATTCGGCAAACGTTTCTGGCGGAATAAGCGGGTCATACTTAACCCGGTAATCAGTAACCCGGCTAGCCCTAAACCATTTAAAACAGGGTATATCGATTCAAGTCCCAAAATCCTACCTGAGTGAATTTGGAGCATCAGTCCAGCCATATCAGAGAAGGCAAACCATTCAGCCAGAATGGGGTATGCGATTCCCGTAATTATGGTTAGAGCTAGGGGAATACACATCATCACAGATATCTGTCGGTGATAGCGACGAAAAGTATGATTCACTCTCATTAGCACCTCCTGATCTCAATCAATACTAAACAGAAGACTTTAGAATCAATCTCATTGAAACTTGTTTAGAATATGAATGTAAAGATCATAGGGGGTATTCACTGAACTGGAAATTCTAGTGAATTGACAGATAGATTCCTGCACCTTACTTTGTACTCCTTAACCTTGATAATTGCTAAATGGTGTTTCCAGGTA
Source organism: Leptolyngbyaceae cyanobacterium CRU_2_3 (assembly GCA_012034795.1). Taxonomy (GTDB): domain Bacteria; phylum Cyanobacteriota; class Cyanobacteriia; order Elainellales; family Elainellaceae; genus Drouetiella. The sequence continues at coordinate 2,370 of JAAUOQ010000079.1, read as the reverse complement.
TGCTCGATGGTTCTTTTCTTCATGAAGCATACCTCGGAAAAAACCTTGGCCTTTAATATCTTACTGAATCACAACAATATATTATGGTGTATTTCATAACAAAATCACACAGACTTTAAATAACTCAAGAATTTCACATGAGAAATTATTCTGTTGCTTTTGAGAGGGAAAAACAATAATCTAAAAAAAGATAGATAAGTGACTGAAATTAGATATTTGGCAAAGCCTCATCTTAGAGTTGAATCAGTTGTCTTGATTTTAGAGTTATGAACAGGTTGAGTCGTTCTGTGGAACAACTGATCATAGAAAAATATTGGGTGTTTTGTGCATGCTTGAACTTTAATTTTCCCAAAAAATCTATTTGTTGTTGGGAAATTTGAATCAAGAATAGCAAGTCTCTCAACACAAATAGTTTCATAAAGAAGTTGAAATTAATTTAGATTGTAGTCTACAGCCTAGATACGGCTTGAAAGATGGTTTGTCCATCCAGAATTGCTAGCATGTCATTATCCTCTTCATTCCACCAATACCCGCGTAAAAATGGAGCCATTTCAGGCGTCATAGACGTCGGTAGACGCTGAATAACGCTGGGATTGCACCACTCCATCTCTCCGATTTGACTGACTACTAACCCCAGTGTTTGAGTTTTAGCAGTAGAGGTTGTTTTAGAAGTGCGAATCTGCAAAACCACTGCTGAATAAGCTGAGACAGCAATCTGCTCATACCAAGGAGCTAGCCCACACAGATGTCCCAAATCAATCATCCAAAGCACTTCACCCCGCCAATTATAGACACCCATGACCCAGGCAGGCATATGAGAGATTGGCACAATTTGTCCCATCGGAATTGTCAGGACTTCAGTCAGTTGTGTAATGGGCAGCAGAACAGGGGTATCTACCAGATGCAGTCTCAAAAACTGTTCATCGGTGTTTGAATCATTGGGGACTGTCCTAATCAAGTCCTGTCCAAGGGTAGGCAGTGATTGAGATTCTGGGGCAGATAAAGAATCGGACATAGATACTTTTCAAGACTCAGGTTTTCTAAGCTTAGTTTTTGATCAGGTGTCTAATGGTACGAATAAATTCTTCTTGATCGATGGGTTTAGACAGATAGGCATCTGCGCCTTGTTTCATGCCCCAAAACTTATCCATTTCGCTGCCTTTCGTGGAACAGAGTACAACGGGGATATTGCTAGTATCCGCTTCGGCCTTGAGCTGGCGGCAAACTTCAAATCCACTACAACCGGGTAACACAATATCTAAAACTACCGCATCGGGCTTTTGTCGAGTGATGGTTGCGATCGCTTCTTCTCCGCTCTGAGCAATCAAGACATTAATCCCACCTTGTTGCAAACAATGAATCAGAATCTGCATATCAGTCAATGAATCTTCAACAACCAAAACTGTACCCACGACAGTTACCTCGCGAATAAACAACAGGAAAACGATGAACTAGGGTTCAATAGCAACAGAAAGACTCGTTGCGCCTTTTGGTTTTAAGTACTTATGGATGGTACTGAGAACTGCCTCAGCATTAAGAGGCTTGCTGAGAAAATCTGATGCGCCCACAAAATTCGATCGCAGTCGGTTTGCATAACCGTCACTTCCAGTCAAAATAACGATGGGTGTGTGACGGAAACAAGTCAGTTTACGCAACTGCTCACAAATTTCGTGCCCATTGGCATTGGGCATCATTAGATCTAAAAAGATGAAATCAGGCTTGCGCGACAGTAAGATGCCAATCGACCGCAAAGCATCATCTACACCCATAAACTGGTAGCCCGCAGAGGTAAGCAGTTTTTCCATCATGTGACGAACCAAAAAGCTGTCATCTACACAGGCGATTAGTGTCTTTTGTTGAACTACAGGCTTGGAAAGCAGAGGATCTAGCTGACGTACCGGGGCAGGTAAATCAGCAATCTGAGTTAGTTCTACCCAACCCAATTGAATAAAAGGCAGAAGGGATAAAGTAACTTCCACAATATCCCGGCGCATCTGCACTGCAAGCTCTTGGAGAGTATGGCGTCCATTGAGTAAGGCAACTAGATTTTGGTAAAACTGTGCAGAAGTGTGTCTTCGTAGTTGTTCGGGTTGACGAATGACAGGTGCCCTGTTAGGTGAATAATCGCTCAGCTTAGCGTCTTGCCAAGCTTGCCAACGTACCCTTGCCCTTGCTGTTGCTTCTTCTAATCGGATCAAACGAAGTTTTGTAGATACCGAGCTGCCCTGCTGAACTTGATCCGTCACATCCCCGGCTTGAGAAATTTCAACCAGTACTTCAACAATGTTAGAAAGCACTAGTTTGGCCGCTTGCTCAGGCGTAATTTCTTGACGGGATACCCATAGATTTAGTAAAGCATATTCCCAACCC
>JAAUOQ010000501.1 GCA_012034795.1 Leptolyngbyaceae cyanobacterium CRU_2_3 | reverse complement strand
TCTGGGAGAAGGGGTTGGGGGATGAGGGCGGATTGAAAGTTGCACATCGCGTTCATTTGCCAATGCAAAACCGGCTAAAGATCTGATTGAGCACGGATTCAGTGACCTCTTCGCCCGTGATTTCTCCCAGGGCTTGGATGGCACTGCGGAGATCGATCGTCCAAAAATCGAGCGGCAATTGTTGAGCGATCGTCGTTTGTACCTGCTCAAGCGCAATTTTGGCCCGCGTCAGTGCGGCCGACTGTCGTTGATTGATCGCTAAATCTAAACTGGCAGCTTGCAGCTTACCTGCCTGCACAGTTTGCAAAATCGCCTGCTCTAACTGCTCAATGCCCAGATTTTCGGACGCTGCGGTTTTGACCCTAGCCTCGATCGCCAAAGCCTGGGGAAGCGATCGCTCAGAATCTGCTGCTACCAAATCAATTTTGTTAATCACCAGAATGATCGGCAGCCTTGGGCGATCGCTCGCTCTCATCTCCTGATAAATTTCCTGATCAGCCGCTGTCCAGCCTGCCTGAGCATCAATGGTCAACAGCACCAGATCGGCAGTTTGAGCAGCATTCCGCGATCGGGCAATTCCCATGCTTTCTACCTGATCCACCGCCTCTCGAATGCCTGCGGTATCCAAAACCTGTACCGGAATGCCACCCACTACGAGTTGCGATTCCACCACATCGCGGGTGGTGCCTGGTAAGTTGGTAACAATGGCGCGATCGCTGCGGCTCCAGGCATTCAATAAGCTCGATTTGCCCACATTAGGACGACCAACGATCGCCACCTTCAACCCCATCCGCAATAGTTCTCCGCGATCGGCAGTCGCCAAAATTTGCTCAACCTCCACTAATGCCTGAGCAAGCTGCTGGCTAACCCCAGCCTGATCAAGAGGCGGCAAATCATCTTCAAAGTCAATGCGGGCTTCTACTTCCGCCAAAATATTCAGACAGGCGGCCCGCAACTGCCGAATCGGATCGGCAAGTTTGCCCTGAATGCCTGCCAGAGCCGTCTGCGCGGCTTGAGGCGACCGGGCACCCACCAAATCTGCCACTGCTTCGGCTTGGGTCAAGTCCAGCCTACCGTTTAGGAAGGCGCGCAATGTGAATTCTCCCGGCTCTGCCAACCTGGCCCCTGCCTCCAGACAAAGCTGCAAGACCTGTTGCACAACCATAATGCCGCCATGACAGTGAAATTCCACCACATCCTCTCGCGTGTAGGAACGAGGAGACCACATCAGCAGTAATAGGGCTTCATCCACCCGCTGCTGAGTCTGGGGATGGCGGATATGCCCATAAAGAAGCCGATGGCTTTCCCAAACCTGCCGCCCCGCAGCCTGAAACAGAGTTTGGGCGATCGCCCTTGCCTCACTTCCCGATACCCGGACAATGCCGACACTCCCCTGTTGAGGAACAATGGCAGTAGCAATAGCAGCGATCGTATCGGTTCGCATGAGTTTATTGATGAGACGACTCAGGTAATTTCACAGAGCATTTCAGCAGGGAGTAATGAAGAATTGAACCATATTCAGATCCCTGTGATACAATTCCGGCAAACAATTTGAGGGATTCGGTTCATGAATAAAGGTGAACTGGTAGACAAAATTGCAGAAAACGCAGAAGTTACCAAAAAACAAGCGGATGCTATTTTGAGCGCCATCTTAGATTCCATCATGGAAGCAGTTTCAACGGATGACAAAGTTACATTGGTCGGATTTGGCTCGTTTGAATCTCGTAAGCGCCAAGCGAAAGAGGGGCGCAATCCCCGAACGGGTGAAACAATGACCATTCCGGAAACCGTGGTTCCCGATGTTTTCCGCAGGGAAACTCTTCAAGGAAAAGGTTTCAGATTCTTAAGGGCAATGACACTAGTAATCTATGGCGTAGATATGGATACCCTTTATGCATGGTGCAGGCAAGATGTTCGGACTACGGTAGCCAAGCTTGTGCCTTGTTGCACTAGCCAATGTGGAAAAGCTCCCTCCCCAAAAATCCTAACCTACTAGGATTTCTACCTATTGGAGGAAGCTGTTTTTTATTCAGGCTTGTCAAGCTACAGACATACCCAGGGGATTCTTAAAGGTGACCTTTGGGAATGGCTTTTAGGATTAATAGGGGGTTTGGGTGTGGGCAAATTGGCTTACGCCCAATTTTTGCTCATTTCCTCCTAACCTGGCTCCTCAAACGATACTCCTTCATACAGCAGTTCAATCGGACACTCAAACTCAAGACTACTTAGGGTAATCACATCCCCTGCTCGGTAAGGATAGTAGAGCCACATGCGCCCCTCACCCCGCCGGTAACACTCCACCGCCACTTTTTCAGAATCAATCAGGACGTATTCTAGAAGACTGGACATTGTTTGATAGGAAATAAACTTTTCACCCCGATCTTTTGCCTCCGTGCCAGGGGAGATTACTTCCACAATAAGAGTGGGAGACTGAATGAATTTGCGGGCATTGCGGTCTTGCGGGTCGCAACTGACGATGATATCCGGGTAATAGTAAGGACTAGCAGGACTGATCTGGACTTTGACATCCGACACATTGACCCGGCATCCTCGCGAACGCAGGTGAGGACGCAACGCCGTGTAAAGATTAAGGGCAATGTCATTATGGGGAATCGTCCCGCCGGTCATGGCAAACAGTTCACCGTTGACATATTCATGGCGCATCTCTTGCTGAGATTCCCAGTCCAGGTATTCCTCAACCGTCATTTTGAGAGGCTGTTGGGGTGAAATCACCATAATCACAAGTTCCTCTGGCACTCCTTAATTGTTACAGACGATCGCCCAGACGGAAGGAAATCGAGTCGCGAACTAGAGATTGTGATCGGACTTGCTAAGAAAATCCTGGTTTGAATTAATTTGTGATCCTAAGATAGAAGCATCCTGCTTGCAAGCTGTCTTCAAGGTGAAGTATGACGACTCCGCTGACCGAGCCTGTTGCCTTGGCAGTCCCCTCGCTGCCTCGTGCTGCTTTGGATGAGCTTTACCACTTTTTGCAATACTTGCAATTCAAGTACAAAGTCGATCTAGAGGAAACTCTGGAGGGATTAGAAGACGAAATAGATGGTTTCGATGCGGATATGGCTTTGCAGGAGCCGGGAGAAATGCCGCTGGCTAAGCTGAAGCAGGAACTAGGTCTGGAATGAGCTATCAAGTTGTCATCATGCCCGCAGCACAGCGGCAACTTAGAAAACTGACATCGGCAATTCAGAAAAACTTGATTTCCATAATTGAAAGCTTGTCAGAGCAGCCTAGACCATTGGGTTGCAAAA
>JAAUOQ010000078.1 GCA_012034795.1 Leptolyngbyaceae cyanobacterium CRU_2_3 | reverse complement strand
CCGCCGAGATTTCCAGCTCCGACTATGTCATCTTCAATTCGGAAGGCCCAATCCAGTGTATGGATTGCCCAAGTGAAGACCAACAGATTTCCCAAAACTTTGACCTGTTCGGCTAAGTTAGACGAATCATTCTCTAAATAATTTCTAAGCAGTACAAGCGCCTCTGAATCCATTCCGTTGAAAACTCGAAAAGATCTGAGAAGGCTTATATCTCAGTTTTTTCGATATGCAGCATAATTTTTTCTAAAAACTTTATAATTTAATACAGTTTCCAACGACACTACAAAATTCTATTAGTTCAGCCGCATATCGCTCAGTGCTAAAGCAATGAGAACCCCGCCAATAAACCCAAACAGATGTGCTGTCCAGCCCATTCTGGGCGATCGCTCTACAGGCAATAACTGTGATTCATTATATTTATTACCCGTAATTCTCCAGGCATCCCTGACGGCAATGATCAGCGTCAGCAGCAGCGCAATCCAGCTTCCTGAAACAATGCCATACATCAGAATAAAGCCAAGATAGCCATAGATCACGCCACTGGCACCGACCCCAACGCTGTTAGGGGGGCCAAACAGCCAGGCACCAACACCGCTGATTAAAGCAGTAGCGATCGTCACTACATAAAAAAGGTGAATGCCCTGCATTAAGATAAACCAGCCCAACAGCAGAAATGCCTGAGTATTGCCCGTGAGATGCTGATAGCTGCCATGCAACAGGGGAAATAAGGGGATGCAGACTAATCCCCAGAAGTTTCTAGGACGCAGACCAAAAACATAGTTAAGCCAGACCTCCAAAAATGCCCCAATTAATGAAATGAACTATCCAGGCGATCGCCGTCAAACTCAACAACACTCTGGCATGGGCAGAAAAATTAAGAAGATCTGCATCTGCTGAAGTCATACTTAAAGTGAGTTCTGTTTCCTGAGCAGTTTTATTGATTACTGCGTAGCCCGATTGCCCTGTTTTTAACCCATGCCAATCCTCAAAGCTTTTCTAGGGCAAGCTACAAACCCGTAGCTCAATGCTCAAGACAACCGCATATCGCTGAGTAGCAAGCCAACCAGGATGCCGCCGCCAAAGCCAAACAAGTGTCCATCCCAAGCCATGCGAACCCGATGCCCCGGTAGGATACCCGACGACGCATATTGGCTTCCCAAAATTCTATCTCGATAAAGAAATCCTGACACAATCGCCAGGATAAAAGCAATTGCATCGCCAGCAGTGATGCCATAGATCAGCAGAAATCCTCGATATCCGTAGGTAATTCCACTTGCACCCACATAGAGACCTCTACTCTTGCCAAATAGCCAAACGCCAATGCCACTAAAGAGAGCGATCGCGATCGTCACGATATAAAACAAATGCATTCCCAGCAGCAACACAAACCAGCCTAGCAACAAGAAAACCCTTGTGTTTCCAGGCAAATGCGACCCTTTGACATGGAGAAAAGGCGAGCAGGCAATGCCCACCAGACCCCAAAAAGTTCTGGGGCGTAGCCCAAAGGCTCGATTGAGCCAGCCGCCCAATAGTCCCCAGTTGATCCAGTGAATGAGCCAGGCGATCGCAGTTAGACCCAGCAAAACTCTGGCTTGGGCGCGTATCTCAATCAAATCAGTATAGGAAAGGGACATGCAACCGGACGCAAGGAGTGCTAATTTGGTGTAGGATTCATATAATTGAAATCCCGGAGAGAAATCTACTGGGAGGACTTGTGGAGAGGTGGCAGAGTGGTCGAATGCGCTCGACTTGAAATCGAGTGTGGCGAAAGTCACCGGGAGTTCGAATCTCCCCCTCTCCGTTGATGGGATTTTTTCTATCTCTAGCTTGTTTGATATTTAGCTTGCTTTGTCTCTAGCCTGCGGACTATGCCTCAATACCGTCCCCCTGAAGGCGGCAAACGGTTGGCAGCATAGCCATCCTGTTGTGGGGTTCTGGTAGAGGGAGGATTGGCTTGGACTTGCTGACGCCCGTTGCGAATCACTCGCATCATTTCAGTCAGGCGATTTTCCATATCTTGAAGAACGCGATCGGCATAGTCATCTGCCCCTCGCTGAATTTCTTCACATTCAACCAGAGCTAACCTTTGCATATCTTCTAGCTCTTGCTGTGCCCGTCGCCGAATTTGATCAATATCTGCTAGCGTTTGCTGCTGCATGGCTTCGCACTCGTGCTGTACCTGTTGGCGAATTCGTTGGGCTTCCCCTTCAGCTTGACGAATAATACTAATTTCATCCAGAATTTGGGCGGCTCTTTGTTCAGCACTGGCAATGATCTCTTGAGCATATTGCTCCGCATCAATCAGCACTTCTTCTTTATGGATAACAATTTCAGTTGCTTCTTGAAAAGCAGTCGGTAGGTTTAGGCGCACCAAATCAAGTTGATCGAGCAACTGTTCTTCATCCACTAGCGTCAACCGGCTCAGCGGTACGCGAATACTGTCCAAAATCATTTCTTCTAGCTTATTTAGCTCCCGTTGGATATCGACCCCTCCGATTCGCGTCTCTCCATAAGCGGCTCGACCAGAGTTGTCTCCTGGGCTAGGGTTCGGTCGTCGTGAGTTTTGACTGGTTCGATTAGGGTTTTGGCGTAGCATTGGTGAAGATCTAAGGCAACAGTGGGAGGAACAAGATGATCAACTAGACCGCCGAACCTGGCGATTTCTTTGACGTTACTACTACTCAGGAAGCTATATTCGGTGGATGTTGCGAGAAAAACGGTTTCGATGTCATTCGCTAAAGTTTTGTTAGTATGCGCCATTTGCAATTCCATCTCGAAATCTGAAACTGCCCGTAGCCCTCTCAACAGCACCTTGGCTTTCCGCATATGGGCATAGGTGACGGTTAAGCCACAAAAGCTGTCAACTTCTAGATTAGGGAGATGTTGAGTGGATTGGCGAATCTGTTCGATGCGTTGTTGCACTGAAAACAACGGCGTTTTGTTGGGATTGCGAAAGACTACCACAATCACCTGCTCAAAGAGCCGACAGCCACGCTCAATGATATCTAGATGACCACGGGTAATTGGATCAAAACTGCCGGGGTAAATCGCAATCACGGTTCTTGTGCAGGTTGACGGTGGGATGGAGTTACTGCGAATTCGATGGTTACTATCGATCGCTACGACTCAGCAGCACAGTTCTAGCACGGCTGATCTCAGCGATTTTAGGGCAATAACAACAGAAGATGCAGATGCACGGAGATTCAGAAAACTCATCCCTGTGGATGATTTTCAGGGATGTCAAGTAATTATACAGGTAAGCTTCCAACCTGGCTGAATAGATGCAAGGCTTCAAGCTGATTCAGATGGCTTGGCGACGCAGAAAGTCTAGAAGTGCTGTGCTAACCTTTTCGTGCCAATCTTCTTGAGGATAATGTCCAACTTCTTCTAACGAAATAAGTTCGGTATGGGGCATCATAGCGGCGAAGGTCTTAGCGTGGCTGAAAGACAGCCAGGGGTCTTTCATACCCCAGGCAACGAGTGTGGGCTGTTGCCAGTTAGCAAATCCGGTTTGGATCTCAGCCGTTACCTGCGGTAGTTGAAGATTTTTAACAATTGCCAACAAAGCCCGCCCAGCATCAGAACTTTTGAGAAACGGACGGCGATAGACATCTAAATCGGCATCTTCGACCCGGTAGCCACCGCCACCTTCCAGGGTGCGATCGACCAACAAAGGATCTTGAGTCAACATGTCCCCCACGAAAGGGATACCCATCTGCTTGATTTTCCAGGGTAGTCTGGCCTCTGTAGTCAGCGGTGTATTGAGAATAGCAAGGCGATCGATCTGCTCAGGGTGACGGAGGGCATATTGTAAACCCACCGAACCCACAAAGCCTTGAACCACCAGAGAAAATTTCTCAATTTCTAGTGCCTGGAGAAAATCTGTAAGTGCCGTAACATAGGCATCGGGGGTGTAGGCAAAATCACGCCGATCGGGTTTAGCCGATAAGCCAAAGCCAATCCAGTCGGGGGCGATCGCCCGGAAACCCTGCTCTGCTAAAGCAGGCAAAACGTTGCGCCAACTATAACTCTGAGAAGGTAACCCATGCAGCAGCAGCACAGGTGATTTCTCGCTAGGATTTACCGGTTCTGCCTCCCGATAAAACCATTTCAACCTGCCGACCTCGACTGAATTTTCCTTTGCCACGCTAGTTGTCACCCCAATGTTTGATCCACTTTTGTTAAGGTTTGATTGAGCTTACTGCGTCAGGGGATTTTAGACAAGTTGTCTCCTTGGGGCGCATTAAAGCACAAGATTACCGTAAACTAGGCTTCACGTCAGTCGAAGCGGAAGCATGAGCGGATAGTTCATCGGCCGATCAGCTATTTTGAACCTCTAGGAGTGATTATGATTCGTGTCACGATGGAAACCGACAAAGGTACCATTCATTTAGAGCTAGACAACGAGAAAGCTCCCATTACCGTCCAGAATTTTGTGGATCTTTCCAAAAGCAATTTTTACGATGGACTGACGTTTCATCGGGTTGAACCAGGGTTTGTGATTCAAGGTGGCGATCCCAGAGGGAACGGCACAGGTGGCTCTGAAAAATCTATTCCCTTGGAAATTTGGGCTGAGGGGGCCGCAGAACCGACGGTGGGTCGCACCCTCAATCCAGGGCAGAAACCTGTGATCAAGCATGATACAGCAGGGGTGATCTCGATGGCGCGAACCAATGATCCTAACAGTGCCACTAGCCAGTTTTTCCTCACCATTGACGCAGCTAGCTTTTTAGACGGGCAATATGCAGCGTTTGGCAAAACATCGGATGTCGATGTGATTCGAGCGATTCGTAAAGGTGACAAAATACTGTCAGTTAAGGTTGAAGAATAGAGGAAATTAATATGTCGGAATGGCACGAAATTCCGGGAGGCGTCACAGCCCCCAAAGGGTATAAGGCAGCCGGTATTACTGCTGGGCTAAAGCCATCGGGTTTACCTGATTTGGCACTGATTGCATCGGATGTGGATGCGATCGCAGCGGGAGTTTTACAACCAGCCAGGTCAGAGCCGCTTGCGTAGACTATTGCCGTCAGCAACTCCAGGCAAAATCCTCGGCTCGTGCCATTCTTTGTAATGCAGGTCAGGCAAACGCCGCGACTGGCGCACCAGGCTGGGCCGATGCCGTAGAAACGGCCGAGTTAGTGGCACAGGCGTTGGGCACCTCAGCAGATGCAGTGCTGGTGGCTTCAACAGGTGTGATTGGGCAGCGGATCAAAATGGATCAGATGCGGGCTGGAATTCCCAAAGTCGTTGCTGCCCTGTCCGAGCAAGGCTCGGATCAGGCCTCCAAAGCCATTGTCACCACTGATTTGGTCACTAAGTCGATCGCCTTAGAAACCACCTTAGACGGTCGCCCCGTGCGAATTGGCGGCATCTGTAAAGGTTCTGGTATGATTCATCCCAATATGGCGACAATGCTGGCGTTTGTTACTTGCGATGCCACAGTTTCACCCCATCTGTGGCAGCAAATGGTCAGCCGTGCTGCTGATAAAAGCTTCAACCAAATTACAGTGGATGGAGATACCAGCACCAACGACTCGCTCATGGCCTTAGCCAATGGTCAATCTCGCACCCCTGCAATTACCGAACCAGGCGCAGAGGCAGACAAACTAGAAGCCATGCTAACGGCAGTTTGTATGCATTTGGCAAAATCGATCGCACGGGATGGTGAAGGGGCAACTTGCCTGATCGAAGTCCAGGTATCGGGCGCAGCCGATGATGAAGCTGCCCGAAAAATTGCGCGAACGATCGCTGGATCGGCTTTGTTCAAAGCAGCGATATTTGGGCGCGATCCAAACTGGGGCAGAATTGCGGCTGCCGCTGGAAGAGCCGGTGTGCCCTTTGAGCAAGACCATTTGCGGGTGCAGTTGGGCAATATGCTGCTGATGGAACAAGGGCAGCCTTTGCCATTCGACCGGGCTGCTGCCAGTGCCTATATTAAACAAGCGGCGGCTGGAGAATATTTGAAATCTGATACGGTACTGGTTGCAGTCAGCGTTGGCCATGGCTCTGGTGCGGGCATGGCTTGGGGCTGCGACCTGAGTTATGATTACGTCAAAATTAATGCGGACTATACGACGTGAGGGAGTGGAAGAATCAATATTCCTCATGGTTGTCCTGACAGACTACTGAGGACGCTCTCAGATCGTTCAATCTGTTCGGAGCTAAAACCTGCCTCGTCTAGGTACATCAGAAAGGCTCGATCGCTATATCGGTCATCCAGGGCGATCGCCTGCTGATAGGCTTGATGGGCGTTTTCTCGATCATCCTGGTCAAAATAAGCGATCGCCAGCGCGACCCAGGGGTGTGGATTATCGGGTTCTAGCTCGGCGGCTTTTTGGGCAGCGGCGATCGCCCAAGGGAGTTGGTGTAAGCGCTGGTAGGACAAACTCAGGTTGTAATAGGCAATTTCATTATTGGGATCTAGCCAGCTTGCCCAACTGTGAGCCAGCACCGCAGCCGCCAAATCATGATTGACCAGATAAACGATGCCCAGGGCATTAAAGGTTTTCACATGGTAAGGGTCAGATTGGATCGCTCGCTCTAGCACTCTGGCAGCTCGGCGATCGCGTTTTGCTAGGTGCAATGTCCAACCTAAATTCACTTGCCCCTCTAGGTTGTCAGGATTCAACTCTACCGCTTTCTGGAAGGCAGCGATCGAGGCGGGCAAGTCGCCTTGATCGCGGTAAGCAATCCCCAACTCGCGGTAGGTCACGGCTAAGTCTGCCCAGGTGGGTTGGGCACTGAGGCAACTAAACCCTGCCAACAGCGCAATCATCAGCCCTTTCGGAATCTTTGTAATCCGCATAATTTTTATGTTTGCTGCGCCTTCTAAAAATCTGCAATGTTTACACATCATCTGGGTAAACGGTAGAGCGGGGGGCAGTGTTTTGCTTTAGCATGAGCATGATATAGGTGTCAGCAGTTACGAGGACATGAGTATGATTTTAGGTCATTGGGCTGTTCATGAATTGGTTTGAATTTGGCTTAATCATCCAAAGCAAAACAACAAGTCTGGAACACTACCGACAGTTTTTAAGGAATATGGAAACAACGTTAAATGGCTTGAAGCGAAAATTTTGGCGACCGATTATTCAAAAAGGCGAGACTTCATTAGATTCTTCAAAGATATCGGGCAAGCCATGGCTTAACTTAGGAGAAGGTTGGCCTATTTGTCCTAATTGCCTAAATCCATTGCGTCTTGTTCTTCAGTTAAATCTTCAAGATCTACCTCAAGGACTAAATAGAAAATTTGGGACAGGATTACTGCAATTGTTTTGCTGTGAAAGTGATTTTGAAATTCATACAGGTGAATCTCACGTCGTAATTTCTAGGAATTCAGGCACTGAAGTCAATTGGGTTATTGATGAAGATGGTACTAGTGAAACAGAAGAAATTGACTTGCCTCAAGACGAAGGCACTTTAGAAAATGTAACGCTTCCTTGCTGGATGTGGGCTTGTAAAGCATTCTCGAATAGCCAAGTAGTTAGGATTATTCAGCCAACTGGGCATCTTGTTGATGTCTCAGTTCCTGCTATGGAGACAGTTTTTCCTACAAAATCGCTTGTAGGGTGGCAAGAAAGCCATGAATATCCTCATCCATCTGAAATGGAGGAATTGGCAGTTGTATTAGATGAGAAAGAGGATAAAACTTTGACTCAACACAGGTTGCTTGCCCAAGCAGGCGATAAATTATCAGGCTGGCCTTGTTGGGCACAATCTGTTGAATATCCACTTTGTCCAACTTGTAATCAAGCAATGAAGCAACTAATTTTTCAATTTGAAAGTGATGGAAATAAAAACTTTCCTTATCCACATAAAGGGCTAGGAGTCGGATATCTTCTTCAATGTTCACATCATCAGGAGCAAGTCACTTTTTTCTGCCAATTCACATGAGTATACAGTTCTTTTAGGATGCTTTAGTGATTACAGTTGGGGCAAAAAATTGTTTGTAAATAAAGAATTCTCTCAATTCCTGACTATTATTCAGCAATCCCAACAAAATCTATAAACATGGAATTAGGTCGTGTTCGTTTCTTCTGCGGTAATATCTGAGACAACAGGGGTTCAAGAATTTCCCATTCTGCATCAGTCAGACTGCTCGAATATGCCATGGCCAGTAGATTAGAGGGTTGTAGGTGCCTTCATTCACTATATATAAAGATATCAAATCGGTTCTATAAGCTTACTGAGTCTCAATTTGACCCAACAACGATAACCCGCTCATAAAAAGAGACGCTACTGAACAGTAGCGTCTCTGCCAATTTCTATTTGCAAGTCAGCACTACTATTCCATCCCAGGAGCCGTGAAGGGTTGGAGGGCAAAAGTCTGTGGATCAGATTTGCGATCGGCTACAAGCGTCAAGGCATTCTGCAATCTAGCCGTGATTGCCAGCGTTTTCACGTCATATATCTGCGTCAGTAGCTTGGGGTAAAACCCAATCCCAATGATGGGAATCAACAGACAGGCGATAATAAACACTTCACGCGGTTCGGCATCAATCAAGATTTGATGGGCAGTCAGCTCATGATTTTCAGGGCCGTAGAAGATTTCGCGCAGCATTGATAGTAGATAGATCGGCGTCAGGATAACGCCCACCGCAGCCAACAGCACCACAATTATCTTAAAAGGGTAAGTCGTAGGCCTCGCTGGTCGAAAAACCCAACAAACACCATTAGTTCTGCCACAAAGCCACTCATGCCCGGTAGGGCCAAAGACGCCATTGAACAGGTAGTGAACATGGCGAAGATTTTGGGCATTTTCTTGCCCACCCCGCCCATCTCATCCAGGATTAGCGTGTGGGTGCGATCGTAGGTTGCCCCCACCAGGAAGAACAAACTCGCTCCAATCAACCCATGCGACACCATTTGCAGCATGGCACCGCTCAAGCCCAGATCGGTAAAGGACGCCATACCAATTAACACAAATCCCATGTGAGAGATGGAAGAGTAGGCAATCTTACGCTTGAGGCTGCGCTGGGCAAAAGAGGTCAAGGCGGCATAAATGATATTGACGATACCCAGAATGATCAAGATTGGCGCAAAGTAAACATGGGCCTGTGGCAGCATCTCAATGTTCATGCGAATCAGCGCATAACCGCCCATCTTCAGCAAGATACCTGCCAGCAGCATATGCACAGGCGCAGTGGCTTCACCATGAGCATCTGGAAGCCAAGTGTGCAACGGAATAATCGGCAACTTTACCCCGTACGCAATCAGAAAGCCACCATAGACGAGAAGCTGAAAGTTGAGCGGGAAATCTTTCTGCATGAGCGATCGCATGTCAAACGTCACCGTATCGCCATAGAAAGCCATTGCCAGCGCCCCGACCAAAATAAATAGAGAGCCGCCTGCCGTGTAGAGAATAAACTTAGTTGCTGCATACAGCCGCTTTTTGCCGCCCCAAATTGAGAGCAGTAGATATACCGGAATGAGCTCCAGTTCCCACATTAAGAAGAACAGCAGCATATCTTGCACAGCGAACACGCCAATCTGTCCGCCATACATTGCCAGCATCAGAAAGTAAAACAGCTTGGGCTTGAAGGTTACTGGCCAGGAAGCCAAAATTGCCAGCGTACTAATGAAGCCTGTCAGCAAGATCAGCGGCATTGATAGCCCATCTGCACCCACAGACCACCTCAAATCGAGTGAGGAAACCCAGGAGTAGCTTTCAACAAGTTGCAAGTCTGGGTTGGAAAAATCGTATTGGGTATAGAAGGCGTAAACCAGAATACAAAAATCGATTAACCCGACAACGAGGGAATACCAGCGAACAGTCTTGCCATCCTTATCGGGGATAAAAGGAATCAGGTAAGGACAGCAACAATCGGAAATAAGGATCGAAGTTGTCAGCCAAGGAAAATTAGCAGTATCCATTGCAGGGTTCTTATAAGCGTTTTGGGCTGGGAGATTGGGGGAATGGGGTTGTGGGGTGGTTCTGAGGTGTAGGGCGTGGGGTGTGGCTATATGTTATTTACACCCCATCCTAACCCCATTCCCCACTCCCCTACTCCATCAGTAATACCGGAAACCAAAACTAGTCCTAGCACGGCTCCGAACACAATCAGGGCATAAAACTGCACCCGTCCACTTTCCAGATATTTAAGGGTTTCGCCCGTAATCAGAGTGACGAAGCCCGTTAAATTGACTACGCCATCCACCAATCGGACATCGACTTCTAGAACTTGCCGCGCCAGACGACGACTGCCCTGGACAAAGACCACATTGTAGATATCGTCGATATACCACTTGTTAAGCGAGAGTTGGTAGAGAGGCTGAATGGTTTTAGCGATCGCTCCTGGATCAATCTTGCGTTGCAAGTACATTAGCACTGCTAATGAGATGCCAATTAAGCCGATGCCCACGGAGCTACCACCCATAGTTAGAAACTCAGTCCAATCGACCTCCGAAGGAACGCCTTCAATCACTTCGCTAGCAGGATGGATGAATGCCTCAAAGTAATTGGCAAACGGAGTTCCGACTAAACCGATGAGGATCGAAGGGATGGCCAGGGCCATCAGCGGTAGGGTCATGGTCAGCGGGGACTCGTGCGGCTCGCTGCTGTGATGATGGGCACCATGCTCGCCGTGACCACCGTGATCGCCATGATCAGCGTGATCTTCTCCCTGCGCTTCTCCATGACCTGCATCTAAAGTCAGCTCTTGTGGATTCATCGCGCCCGGCCCGATCGACATACCCAGGCGCTGGAAATGTTCGACCTTGAGCTGCTTCTGAATACCCGCATCGTTGCCTCGGAAAGGCCCTTCAAAAGTGCTGAAATACATGCGGAACATGTAGAACGCTGTGATTCCGGCAGTGAGATAACCCACGAGCCATAGACCTGGATTGACGGCAAACGTCGAACCGAGAATTTCATCTTTTGACCAAAATCCGGCAAAAGGTGGAATCCCAGAGATCGCCAGCGTTCCAATCAGGAAGGTGATGGCTGTGATTGGCATATACTTCCGCAACCCGCCCATCAGCCGCATGTCTTGTGCCAGGACTGGATCATGACCTACTACAGCTTCCATGCCATGAATCACCGAACCCGAACCCAAGAACAGCATGGCCTTAAAGTAGGCATGGGTCATCAGGTGGAACAGTCCGGCTCCGTAGGCTCCGGCTCCCATCGCCATCACCATGTAACCCAACTGGGACATGGTGGAATAGGCTAAGCCTTTTTTGATGTCGTTTTGGGTGATCGCAATACTAGCTCCCAAAAATGCAGTGAAAGCTCCTGTCCAGGCGATCGTGTTCATCGCAGTGGGCAGGTTTCAAACACCGGATACATCCGGGCAATCAAGAACACCCCGGCTGCCACCATCGTCGCAGCATGGATCAATGCCGAGATTGGGGTTGGCCCTTCCATGGCATCTGGCAACCACACATGCAGCGGAAACTGCGCCGATTTAGCTACCGGACCCAAGAACACCAGGACAGCCAGGAGAGAGCGATCGCCACACTCAAAGATCCCGATTCCACCAGGGACTCCAGCCGCAGACCCATTGGCTCAAACTCAAAGGTGCCTGTGGCCCAGAACAAGCCCAGCATCCCCAGTAGCAGACCAAAGTCTCCCACGCGGTTGGTGACAAATGCTTTCTGACAAGCATCGGCGGCAGGTTTGCGATCGTACCAGAAGCCAATCAGCAGGTAGGAACACATGCCGACCAGTTCCCAGAACACATAAACCTGAAGCAGGTTGGGGCTAATTACCAACCCCAGCATTGACGAGCTAAACAGGCTGAGATAGGCATAAAACCGAACGTAGCCCGGATCATGAGCCATGTAGCCGTCGGTGTAGACCATGACAAAAAACGCTACTGTGGTCACCACCACCAGCATCATGGCTGTAATGTGATCGACCGTGTAGCCCATTGTGAGCCGGAAGTCTCCGGCAGATGCCCATTCAATTACATGGGTATAGGTTTCATGTCCTTGAATTTGGCTCCATAGCAAGCCGAAGGACAGCACCATCGTTGTTCCGAGTAGAAACACAATGAACCCCGCACATAAACTGCGGAGCTTGCTGACTGCTTGCCCAAATGAAATTAGTCCCAAACCTAGAATCATCGCGCCTGCCAACGGCAGTACAGGAATTAACCAGGCATATTGATATATTGGCTCCATGACTCACGCCTACTCCCAAGCTTCCATCGAGTTGGCAAAACCGTTTACTTGGCAAAACCGTTTACATTGTGACACATACCTAGCCTAGAAGATTCTTAAACCAAGGCTAAGCTCTGCAACATCCTAACTCTAGAGCTAAGTGTGTTGGCATAAGTTGGCATAAGACTGTGCGGTACGTGACAATCACCCTTACTTCCAGATCCAACCGCACTTGAGATTTGAAGGGGGTGGAGGGGGCGTTGCCCCC
>JAAUOQ010000077.1 GCA_012034795.1 Leptolyngbyaceae cyanobacterium CRU_2_3 | reverse complement strand
AGGCTGCCAGCGCGTATCTATCAACACTTCAGGAGGCTTAGAAGGTTGATCGAGCGTATTGAGTTCTTCTAGTAAGCGGGCAATCTCAAGGTCAGCATCATTGGTAGCTGACGAAGTTTTAGTCGGTAGAGAGGGGCGATTTTCCCAAGCAGGCTGCGCCCGTCCAGACTGGACTCCTGACGGCAATGACGATTGTAAGTAGGCAGAAGCCTCTCTGCCCAACTGCTCAGCTAGCCGATTCACCAGAGTGGCAAACATCGCTTCGCCCTGTTGTCCTAACCCATGAATCCGATCTAACCCTTGTTCCAAGGATTCTTGGTAGCTCTGAATATTGTTTTGTAGTGACTCAAAAATCACTTGTAGCGTTGAATCTAGCTTGAGCAGGAGTTGATCGGACTGAGTTTGCACCCGTTGAATCTGCTCTAATCGCTGCACCGGACTCAAGCTAGAGGACGGGGTCAGCGGTGTGACTGTACCTTCCAATAACCGGGGTTCTGCCTGATCTGACAAGATTGCCACCATCTGGGTCACTTGTCCTCGCAGATTCTCCTGCATTTGCCCCATTGCCGACTGGAGAAATTCCATGAGGAGTTGCGGATTGGGCTGTTGAGGTAAGGCATACTGCTGGCGTTGCGCTTCTAGCTGGCGAATTTCTTGAGTTAATGCCTCTCGCTGTTGTCGCAATAACTCGACATCTGAGCGCATCGGTTGGAGCATATTGACCCGCAGATAAGTCATTTCCTGCAACACAGACTGCAAAACCTGTTGAGCCGATTCGGCAGCCGGTTGTCCGGAGGGCAACAGTCCCGCAGCAGGGGCGATCGCCTCATCCGCCGGACTAGAACTCTGAAGCGTGACTAGACAATTGCGAGCTTGCTCCAACACCTGGCGCTGCCGCATCGCATCATTAGACATGACCCAAGGCAGACGAGGGCTGGTTTTGCTGAGAACCTCGTCAATTTCTTGAATGAGCGCTTGAACTTGGTCGGTTTGAGCCACAGTTAAATGCCTGACTAGAGTTTTGCGGGCAAATGGAGAGGTGAGAGAAACAGCGAAGAAAAGGCCATTTATGGTCTAGAGGTTATCTCTATTCTAGAAAATGGCTGAGCTTAGATGACGGCTTTTTGCTTTTTTACTGCTTATTTGCCGTTTAGGATTTAGCGATAACGGTTCATAGTTATAGCTTGCTTTGCCAAATTGCTTCAATAGATTTTTGACTTTGTTCGGACTGGGCGATCGCTACCGTTACCGCTCCGGCATGTCCTGCTTGGCGAAAAATTCTTTTAGTGACCCGCAGGCAAGCTGAATCCGTCTTGTCGGCTGCTGTTTGGCAATCTGCTGTTTGGCTCACCCCAATAGCCTGGCTTGCTAAAATGGCTGATGCCTCGCACACACTCAAGGTGCCCACTTTCTGTCCAACGATCGCTGAAGGGGTGGGGACAGAAACCGATTGTAGATGCTCAGCAGACGAAACCCCGCAAATCCCACTGGCGATCGTGACACAATGCCATCAGTTCTGAGGTTTTAAGTTTTTGGTCAAGGGTGGCAATTCCAGCGATCGCCCCTTCTGACAAATCATGAGCGCGGCAAACTTCTTGAATAGCGGCTTCAATCAATCTGCGCGAGGTGCCCTGTTGACAGCCAATGCCCACCCACAGCACCCTGGAATTCCCATCCATCATCCGTATCTTCACCTTCAACCTAACCACTAGCGAAAATACCAGCATAGCCAAGCATAAAATAAATGAATGACATTCACCCCTTGAGTTGCGATGCCCACTCTCCTGGTCAAAAATATTCATACACTTGTGACGCTAGATGCTACCCGACGGGAGATTAGCAATGGAGCATTATTTGTCCAGGATCACCAGATTGAACAAATTGGAACTACCGCAGAACTCCCTGTCACAGCAGATGAAGTTTTAGATTTGCAGGGGCGGCACATTGTCTTGCCAGGTTTAATCAATACCCATCATCATTTCTATCAAACTTTGACGCGAGCAGTGCCCCAGGCACAGAACGGCGATTTATTTAACTGGCTCAAGACCCTCTATCCCCTATGGGCAAATCTGACGGCAGAGGGGGTATATTTTAGTGCCCAAATGGCGGCGGCTGAGCTCATCTTGTCGGGCTGTACCACCGCTAGCGATCATCTTTATATTTACCCCAATGACTGCACATTGGATGATGAAATTCGCGCCATGCAAGAGATTGGACTACGGTTTCATGCGAGCCGTGGCAGCATGAGTGTGGGGGAAAGTCAAGGGGGATTGCCACCAGATGCGCTTGTAGAGCCAGAAGCCAATATTCTCAAGGATTCGCAGCGATTAATTGAGCAATATCACGATCAGGCTCGTCACTCTATGCTGCGGCTGACGCTAGCCCCCTGCTCACCCTTTTCGGTATCGCAAGATTTAATGCGGGAGTCGGCCGCCCTGGCCCGTTCCTATGCTGGGGTCAGGCTGCACACTCATCTGGCAGAAAATCAATCGGATGTAGACTATAGCCTTGCTAACTTTGGCATGATTCCCGGAGATTATGCTGAGTCGGTAGGCTGGTTGGGTGAAGATGTATGGCATGCCCATTGTGTGCAACTCAGTGATGACTCTATTTTTAAGTTTGGCAGAACTGGCACAGGTGTAGCCCATTGCCCATGTAGCAATACTCGCCTCGCGAGTGGCATTGCCCCCATTCGCAAAATGCTAGATCAGGGAGTTCCGGTGGGACTAGGAGTAGATGGTTCAGCTTCCAATGATGCAGGTCATTTGTTTCAAGAAGCTCGTATGGCGTTTTTGTTGGCCCGTGTGCGAGAGTGTGACGCGGCTGCTATGACAGCGCGAAATATCCTGGAAGTGGCAACGTTGGGGGGTGCGAGAGTGCTAGGACGGGATGACATTGGGGCATTAGCGCCTGGCATGTCTGCCGATTTCATTGCCTTGAATCTCGATCGCCCCAGTTTTGCAGGGGCATTGCACGATCCAGTAGCTGCCTTGATCTTTTGTCAGGTCGATCGCGTCGATTACAGCTTTATCAATGGCAAAAAAGTGGTTGATCAGGGTCACTTGACTACGGTCGATCTGCCGATGTTAGTGGAGAAAACCAATGAGTTGTCCCAGCAACTGGTGAATTCTCCCCGTCTTTAAGTCACGTTTTTAAGTCACGTCTTTGAGTAACCTATACGACAAATGCTGAGGGCAACTTTCGCGTAGCTTATAGCAATACTCAGAGTTTGGTATGGATTTACACACCGTTGAAACTTATCTTTGTCCTACCCAGTTAGAAAGCCTGCCAAACTGGCAACCTGGATGGGCTTGGGTGGCAGGTGGCACCTGGATGTTTACAGAACCTCAGCGAGATCTGACCACACTGGTTGATTTGCAGGGACTGGGCTGGTCGGAATTAGAAGTCTCTCCAGAAGGCTTAGAAATTGGCGCAACTTGCACTATGAGTCGGCTATTGCAGTTTGACTATCCTGCGGCTTGGACTGCGATTCAAGCGTTGCAAAGTGCTGTGCAGGAACTGGCTTCTTTCAAAATTCAAAACATGGCAACGATCGCTGGAAATCTTTGCCTAGCCTTGCCCGCTGGCACCTTTGCTCCAGTCATGGTGCTGCTAGACGCCCAATACGAAATTTTGCAGCAAGCCGGAAACCGCGTTTGGGTGGCAGCATCCGACTTTCAAACGGGAGCAAGGCAAACCATCCTGCAACCTGGTGATGTGTTACGGCGAATTTTCATTCCTCAAGCCCTGCTGCAATGGCAAGTTAACTACCGCCGCATGTGTGTTGCTACGGCTGGCTTAGCGGTAGCGATCGCAGTAGCAGCTTACAATCCCCAAACCCATCAAGTCCGCTTTGCGATCGCGGCCTCCTTGCGCGCACCTCGCCTGTTGGAATTCCACAGTATTCCCAGCTTGAGGGAACTGGAGGAAACGCTCTCTGCCCAAATTCCGCTGACTGAGTTCATTGAAGATGACTCTGCCAGTGCCCTGTATCGTCGCCATATCACGCAGGTGTTGATGATGCGATCGCTGCAACAGGTGATTGGGGAATAGGAGAGTGGGGAAGGGGAGAGTGGGCAATTGAGGGGGATGCGAGAATGGCGGAGCAGCTTTTGGGTGGCGACCAAAACCTTGGAGGAGACGAGTAGGAGACCAGTAGGAGACCAGTAGGAGACCAGTAGGATGGCGTTGCAATTTCAGGTGAACGGACTCGATCAATCCGTCGATTGCCCGGCTGGGTTAAGTTTGCTGAGTTTGCTCCGGCAGCAAGGGTGGACAGGGACACGGCGCGTTTGTGAAACGGGAGACTGCGGTAGCTGTACGGTTTGGGTTGAGGGGATGGCCGTTCATAGCTGCCTGTATCCAGCGCAACGGGTGCGAGGTTGCCAAGTCACGACCATTGAAGGCATCAGTCAAGCGGGTCAACTTTCTCCGATGCAGCAAGCTTTTTTGGAAAAGCAAGGGTTCCAGTGCGGTTTTTGTACCTCTGGCATGATTATGACTGCCGAAACGCTCGATCTCTCAACAATTCAATCGGAGAAAGATTTGCGGCAAGCTCTGGACGGCAACCTCTGTCGCTGTACTGGTTATCAGGCGATCGTCGAGAGCATTCAACGGGGGGCAGTTCTAAAAGCTGAAGGCTCAAAGAGTTTAATTTTAGGGCCTGTAATCGGAGAGATATCCTCGGCCGTAACTACCCATACTCCCCAAATTGGGCAAAGTATCCCTAAGCAGGACGGACAGGATATCGTTACGGGTCAGCCTATCTATACAGCAGATTGGGCACCGCCAGGACTCTTGCATCTCAAAGTGTTGCGATCGCCCCATCCCCATGCCCGCATTCGTCAGATTGATACGGCTAAAGCAGCAGCTTTGCCAGGTGTTGAGGCAATTTTTACCCACAAAGACGTGCCTCGACGAGCCTATACCACGGCGGGACATGGCGAACCCGTTCCCGATCCGCACGATCACTATTTGCTAGATGACAAAGTCCGGTTCATTGGCGATCGGATTGCTGCTGTGGTGGCTGAGTCCCAGGCGATCGCTATTCAAGCCTGTCAGATGATTGAAGTGGAGTATGAAATTCTGCCTCATGTGGTAGATCCAGCGCTGGCAATGGGCGATCGGTTGGGGGAAATGGGGAATGGAGAATGGGGAGTGGGTCAGCCACTGAGCCTTCCGCTGCTGCATGATGAGCCAGACTCTTACCAGATCTTTGATGCCCAGCACAATATTGCGGGAGAGGTCTTTCTCGAAAAAGGCGATATGGAGACAGGATGGGCAGAGGCGGATTGGATCATGGAGCGTTTCTATGACCTGCCTGCGGTGCAGCACTTTCATCTAGAGCCGCATGTGACGACTACCTGGCTAGAGGCAGACGATGACACCCCCGATGCCATCCGAGATGCCATCTGATGGTGCGTTCCAGTACCCAAGTGCCGTTTCACTGTCAGCGAGTATTGTCTCAGCTATTTGACCTGCCAAGAAAAAGTGCGTGTCTTCAAAACCCAGATTGGGGGCGGGTTTGGCAACAAGCAAGAAATTCTCAGCGAAGATTTATGCGCCCTGGCTACACTCAGGCTAAAGCGACCTGTGCAGTGGGAGTTTACGCGCCAGGAAGAATTTACAGCGACCAACAGCCGTCATGCGATTAAGATTCACCTGAAGGCAGGGGTTCAGCAAGACGGCACCCTAACGGCTGTGGAGATGAATGCGATCGCCAACACCGGAGCCTACGGTAATCATGGTACTCAGGTGATCTTTCTGACGGGAGCCATGCCATTAGGACTGTATCGTTGCCCTCATCAACGCTTCCGAGGGCGATCGGTCTACACCAACACCATGCCAGCGGGGGCATTTCGAGGCTATGGAGCCAGCCAGGGCTGTTTTGCGATGGAGTGTTTGATGGATGAAATTGCCCATCAGTTGCAGCTTGATCCAGTCGCCATCCGCCGTCAGCAGTTGATCACACCACAAGACATGATGCTGATTGGTAGCGATCACCACTTCCAATTGATTGGTAGTTATGGGTTAACTGAAGCCTTTGAAAAAGTGCTGCAAGCCCTCAACTATCAGCCTGGCACGCCACCGATCGTCAACGGACCTCTGCGACGTGGGGTGGGAATTGCGGTAGCTATGCAGGGCAGCGGTCTGGCTAAAATTCACCAGGCAGGTGCCCGCATGGCACTGAAGCCAGATGGACGCTATGAGTTGCGGGTTGGCTCAGTCGATTTGGGTACGGGTTCCGATACCAGCCTGCGGCAGTTGGCCGCCGATCAACTTGAAACTACCATCGCCCAGATTGACATCATTGCGGCTGATACTCACGAAACGCCCTTTGACGCTGGAGCTTATGCCTCTGCCACCACCTACATTACAGGTCAGGCGGTAATTCTAGCGGCTCAAGCCCTGCGATCGCGCCTTCTAGAAGGAGCCACGGCTGAATCTTTGAGCGTCGAACGAACCTACGCTGCTGAGCAATCGACATTGACTTTTGCGGTGCAGGGCACAGAGGTGGAGGTGGACACAGAAACGGGACGAGTGACGGTGCTGCGATCGATTCAAGCGGTTGACATTGGTAAAGCGATTAATCCCCGCATTTGTGAAGGTCAAGTGGTGGGGGGTATGGTCATGGGCTTGGGCTATGCGCTGCGAGAAGAACTGCAAATCAGCGATCGCGGACAAATTCTTAATCCCCAGCCGCGCACTTACCGATTGCCCCTCGCCCAAGATCTACCATCGCTAGAAGTGATTTTGATCGAACACGCTGATCCTCACGGCCCAGCCGGTGCGAAAGGGGTCGGTGAGGTGGGCATCAATTGCACGGCTCCCTCGGTGGTAAATGCGATCGCTCATGCCACCGGCATCCATCTGCGGCAGCTTCCCGTGACACCCGAACGTCTCTGGCAAGCTCTGCAAACAGAGATGCGATCAGGTGATCGCCATCCAGACACGGATGAAACGTCTCTTTGATCAAACGTAAAGGTAGAAGATCTTTATTGAAGTAATTTCAAGAGATTTAGGCATTTGTAACAGAAGAACTCTTATTTACCAGTCCTTAAATATCGCCTTTTACTATAACCCTGGGCCGTAGGATAACGCTACGCGCTTCAATCCAATCAGGATTTTTCTCAACCTTATCTTGTCATTCGGGTGATAGCGCATGGTTTTTAATAAAAAAATCCTCTGGACTGCAATGGGCACACTGGGAACAATTGCAGCAGTTGTAATGGGTAGCTTAACAGACTTACAAGGGATTGCTCAAACTCCTCCAGCCGATCTGAATTTGGCAGCCTACCATGCTCCCATTCACTATCAAGATACAGACAGTACCAAGTACAGTGGAGATTACATTACTCGCTTTGACTACGACAAAGATTGGCGAGCAGATAATAACTGGGATAATCTTGCCAAATTTCCTCTCAATGCCCATGCGTATTACTCGGTCGTAGAAACCTGTACCCATTGGTTTATCACCTATTCTTTTTATCATCCTCAAGACTGGACAGATATTCCGTTTGACCAAGAACACGAAAATGATGTAGAAGGGCTACTTACCATTGTTCGTAAAGATGGTTCAACCTTTGGCAAGCTAGAAGGAATTGTGACTGTCTTTCATAAAGACTTCTATTCCTTTACACCCACGAATAGTCCTCTTCGCAACGGTACCGAAAGTATTGATGGAACGCTCACTCTCAGCAGCTATGCGGGTTCTTTGCATCCGTTAACTACTCAAGAAGCTAAGGGTCACGGCTTAAAGGCATGGCCCTACAGCACTGATTTTAACGGAGACGCCAATTCAGATGGCATCATTTATTTTCCCTCTAAGACTACATCCGAAGTTCCTGCGTCAGGAAACGATCGCGATGTGCAATATTCACTGCTTGATGTGTTTGCCACAAGTGGCATGTGGCAGCATCAGCTTGATGAAGCTTCCCTCTCTAGTTCTGCCGCTTTGACCTTTAACGCATGGGGTGGATTTAAAGGAGATACGAGTGGTGGGTGTGGGGCTGGCTTACCCACATGCAGCACCAATTCGGCTAATGCCCCTTGGGGTTGGGATGATTCAAACGACGGCTCAGTTCAAAGAGGCGAGATGGCACTCGATCCGGCACATCTGACGGATGTGTATTTTGATGGGCTGGGCACGTTTGATCTGACCTATATTCGCAATCCCTATATTCAAGGCTTGAAAGCTAGAGGCTACAACTCAGGCAACTTACCGCAGGGTTGGCCAAGCTCGCTCAATCTTGATACGCTGATTGGGAAACTTAAAAACCAGTGTTCGTAGTTCGTTAACTCAGATAGTGATTCGATCTGCCCCCCAACTTGTCTATTTTGGGGGGCGATCGCGAGAGTTTTTTAGTGGAGTACTGCATCAATCAGGTCGATAAATTATCGGCATCTTGCTGCAACCCTTTCAGGAAACTTTGGCTAAAGCAGTGCTGTGATGCTGAGTCTAGAACACCTCAGTAATGTTTCACATTACCTGCACCTCGATAGCATGAACATAGAACCTGATTTCCCAAATTTCGCCATCATCCTGGCCGCAGGTGCATCCAGTCGTATGGGCAAATGCAAAACCTCTCTGCCTTGGCTCGACAACCAGACGATGCTATGCTATCAAGTCTCTCAATGGCTGAAGGCTAGCGTTACCCCGGTTGTTGTCCTGTCTCCTCATAACGCCGATCGCCGTTTTGAGATGCCTCCGGGCACTTGGGCTGTAGTCAATCCTGAGCCGAGTCGGGGTAAAACCAGTTCGCTCCTCATCGGTCTACAGGCAATTCCACAAGCGGCTGAAACGATCGCCATTGCCGCCGTTGACCAACCCCGCTCTGCTGAAATTTACCAGACTTTACTACACAGCCACCAGCAACATTACAGCCTCATTACGGCTCCTGTGCATGGCGATCGCCTGGGTCATCCCCTGCTCTTCTCTCGTGCCATGCGTTCTGAGTTAGAGACAGTGAGTGAAGCCAGCCAGGGCATTCGTCATTTGATCAAGCACTATTTCTCCACAATTAACCAAGTGCAATTTCCAACGCCGATTGTGCTGAGTGATCTCAATACCCCGGAAGCATACCAGTCTCAGCTTGACCTTTCATCAGCTTGACCTCTCAATGGCTTGACCTCATCAATGGCTTGACCCATCTAACCCAAGAATGCCAAACTTGAGCGCTGATTGCCAAAAACTATGAAACCGTTTAAATCAGCTTAAATTCAGCGAAAGCATAAGCCACTTTAAATATAGGTTTGTAGTAAAGTGAAGGGATCGGCAACTCCTCAAAAATCTCATGACTGCTACCCCTTCCAATCATTCCAATCTTCAGCCTGCGGGAGATAACCCCAAACTCAGTGAAGAACAGGTATTGTTGCAATCACTTCGGCGTAAGGAAGGGACTTGGGTCGCTTGGGGGCAAGCCTGCCAGCAATTGCAAAAGATGGGCTATACCCCGCAGCAAATCTTTGAAGAAACGGGCTTTGAACCAGTCCAGCAAAACCAGGTAATTGTAGCCTCTCAGGTCTATGGCTCTCTGGTGAGCGGCGAGGCATCTACGGCGGTGCTGGAGCGGTTTGAGCGAACAGGTAGTGACTCTCTGTATGCTTTACGGGTTTTGATGCAACCGGAGCGGGTGGCTGCCGCAACGTTATTGGTAGAAAAAGGGCTAGATTCGGAAGGTGCCCATGAAGTGGCTAAAGCCTTGAAAGAATTTTCGCGCGTGGCTAAAAAACCTGAAGAGTTTCCTAACTATCCAGGGGATGCAGTTGCCTACAGTTACTGGAAACTAGCGCGCCAACAGGCAGATTTACAAGCCCGATCGCGCCTGATTGCTCAAGGTCTACTCTTTGCCCAAAGTACTTCTGCGCGTCAGCAAATTGAAAAGCTACTGACTGATTTCACCATTACCCGTAGTCGTTCGGCTCCTAGGTTGCCGTTCTATCGTCTGGAATCAGAAGATGAGCAACCTAGAGTGGTTCCCATTGCGGGCAAGATGCCATTGGCGACTGCCGACCTCAAAGCTGTGCCCATTGTTAATACTTCAGGCATTTTTCATATTGTCAAGTTTTCTGGGGAAGGGGCATGGGTGGCGCTACCAGGATGGCAAGTGGTAATGACTTCTGAAGATCCCGTCATGCTCTTGATCGATAGTGACCAGCTACCGACTTCTCCGGCAGGAGTAGTCTTAGAAACAGTAGAAGAAATGCTGGTGATGGTAGATCGATCGCAACGTCAATGGGATAACGAAAGTTACTTTATCTTTGACGAAGCTGGACAACTGCGGATTGATTGGTTTGAGGAAATACCCGACTTGCCTATCTTGGGTAAAGTAGTCTTGGTACTACGTCAGAAGAAAGTGCTAGACGAAGATTTTAATAAACAGCTTTGGCAGCTTGATGAGTAAGCTGATATAAGCCTAAATCAGCAGTTGTTAATTCCTAGTAGCACAAGGCAGAATGGACTTCTAGCAATTCACGGCGATCGATCCATGACAGAAGCAACCCAAATTCGTCCTGCTGCCCGGCCCCGCACCGATATTCAGATTCATTATCAGGTGGCAATGCCCCAACCAGAAACTCATCTGTTTGAGGTGACGTTGACCGTAACGGGCTGGCAGAGCGATCGCCTCAACCTGAAGATGCCCGTCTGGACGCCCGGATCATATTTAGTGCGGGAATATGCACGGCATTTGCAAGATTTTGCGGCTCATTTGGCGACCCGGTCTGACCAGTCGCTCGTTTGGCACAAGGGCAGCAAAAACCATTGGCAGATTGAGACAGAGGGCGTTTCTGATATTACAGTGCGCTACCGCATTTTTGCCAACGAACTGACCGTACGCACCAATCATTTAGACGCTACCCACGGTTTTTTCAACGGTGCTGCCCTGTTTTTCTTCCTGCCTGGATGGGAGCAACACCCCATTCAGGTAACGATTGTGCCTGCCCGACCGGATTGGCGCATCACAACGGCCCTGCCCAGCTTGCCAGGACAAGCCAATACCTTTACAGCCCAAGACTTTGATACGCTTGTAGACAGCCCCTTCGAGATCGGTACGCATCAGCTTGACGAGTTTGAAGCGGTAGGCAAGCCCCATCAGTTGGCTATTTGGGGACGCAATAATCTAGATCGCGATCGCCTGATTGCGGATACCCAAAAAATTATTCAGGTGGAAGCTGAGCTATTTGGTGGGTTACCCTACGACCGCTATGTGTTTCTGCTACACACAGCCCAGGGCTATGGCGGGTTAGAGCACAAAAATTCTTGCACTCTGCTCTATCCTCGGTCAGGTTTTCGAGCCGCGGATCGCTATAACCGCTTTATGCAGCTTGTCGCTCATGAGTTTTTCCATCTCTGGAACATTAAGCGGTTGCGGCCTCAAGGACTAGAGAGCTTTGATTACGAAGCCGAAAATTACACGCCTTCTCTCTGGTTCAGTGAAGGGACGACCAGCTACTACGATGTGACAATTCCCTTCCGGGCTGGGATTTATGATGCTAAAACTTTTCTAAAGCTGCTCGGCAAAGAAATCTCTCAGTTTTTGATGATTCCAGGACGACGGGTACAGCCTTTAAGTGAATCTAGCTTCGATGCCTGGATCAAGCTCTACCGCCGAGATGCCAACAGCAATAATAGCCAAATCTCCTATTATCTGAAAGGCGAAATGGTGTCGCTGTTGTTGGATCTATTGATTCGCGCTAGACATGGCAATGGGCGATCGCTGGACGATGTGCTCCGTAGCCTGTGGCAGCGGTTTGGCCAACCAGAAGTCGGCTTTACACCCGCAGAGTTAGAACAGACGATTGCTGCGGTAGCAGGAGTAGACTTGTCTGACTTTTTCCGCCGCTACTTAGATACCACAGAAGAACTGCCCTTTGACCAATATCTGGAACCGTTTGGGCTAGAGGTGCAACCTGAAAATACTGAGCACCTGCCGCCCTATCTAGGACTGATGGCTAAGTCTGAGCACGGTAAGGAAGTCGTCAAATTTGTGGAAATGGGTTCTCCGGCTCAACAGGCAGGTATTGATCCAGAAGATGAACTATTAGCCATTGATGGATTTCGAGTCACAGCCGAACAGATCAGCGATCGCCTCAAAGATTACTGCCCTGGAGAGGTGATAACAATGACCCTGTTTCACCAAGACGAGTTGCGAACTTGCTCAGCGACTCTCGGCCCCCCCCCCGCCCCGACCGCTTCACCAATTGACTACCCTCCCCAGATCCCTCCCCCTGCTCAACAACAGAACTTCCAGAACTGGTTAGGGGTGACAATGGCAGAAATCTAGGGAAACCGTCTCTTCCAGAAGAAGTCTGGCACTTTGCCTGATTGATTAAGCAGGATTGCAGCTATTATTCAGGGATGTTGATAGTATCAGTAGATCGCAAATGGGATTTTGGGGGGCGCG
>JAAUOQ010000076.1 GCA_012034795.1 Leptolyngbyaceae cyanobacterium CRU_2_3 | reverse complement strand
GAAACCTTTGGGGCTAGTGGGGAGAAATCGGGGCTGTGGCAAAAACAACGCTAGCCCCGCACCTTTGATTCGGTTGATTAAACCTGCCGCAGGCAAAATTATTTTTGAGAATGTTGATGTGGCTCAGCTTTCGATGTTGAAACTGCGGCACTTTCGGCGTGAGATGCAAATCATTTTTCAAGATCCGTTTAGCTCACTAGATCCACGCATCTCGATCGAAGAAGCTGTGATGGAGCCACTAAAAATTCATGGCATTGGCAAGAGCCGCCGTAACCGCCAAGAGCGCGTTATCTACCTGTTAGAGCGGGTAGGGCTGAATCCAGACTGCAAAAACCGCTACCCCCATGAATTTTCGGGGGGGCAACGGCAGCGAATTTGCATTGCCAGGGCCCTGGCGCTCAATCCTAAGTTCATTATTTGCGATGAGTCGGTTTCGGCTCTGGATGTGTCAGTTCAGGCACAGGTTTTGAATCTGCTGAAGGAACTGCAAGAGGAATTTAAGCTCACCTATATTTTCATTTCCCATGATTTGAGTGTGGTCAAGTTCATGAGCGATCGCATCATGGTGATGAACCGAGGCAAGGTAGAAGAAATTGGTACCGCTGAGCGCATCTACCGTGAACCGCAGCAAGCTTATACGCGGAAACTGATTGACGCTATCCCAGTGGGTAGTTTGGATGTGATTCGCGATCGCCAACGCCAGCGGGGGGTTGCCGTGAACTAGCGCGCTCATCCCTTAGCTAACTTTACGGCACTGTTCTTTTCACCAGGTTAAGGCGTCCACCAGGCTAAGGCATAGGGTTGCGTGGGTTCGTTGACGCGATCGCGGTATACCACGCGAAGTTTGTAGCGTCCAGTTGTGGGCACTGGGTGAAAGATATGTTCGACGCTGTCTACCTGGCTAACCGAAGACCAGATACTATCCTGGGTTTGAGTAGCTATGGCAGGCATCAGGTAAAGATCTAAATTGTTTAAGCCTTTGTTTATGAAGGTTTCTCCCAGGTCAAACTCTTCGTTGCCATTGAGATCATTTAGGTCTACCAAACGATTCCACACCAGAGTAGCCGCCACAAAGCTGCCTGCCTGTAAAGGGCGTTCAAAAACATAGTCTCGGTAGGCAGATGTTACTTCGGCTTCGCCAGGGACATTTTCGCCAAGGGTATTATAGTCCCAGGCGATCGCTGGAATCGCTTGGGCGTCGCTCCATTGACCCGGACTGAACTGCTGATAAGCTCGATAGGCATTGAGATGTCCGGTGCCCATCTCCGCATCCAGGGGAATAGCCAAAGTCTGATAGGCATCAGACTCTATCCAGCTTTGATTGTTCAAATTCAGCAGAGTACGGCTCATGCCCAACCGCAACCCATCGCCGCTGTCTTCTACTTTATCTGCCGCATTCATCAGCACCGCCTTCATAACTTCCTGGCGGCGAGCATCCAAGCCCCAATGCGATCGCTCTACCGATCTGGCTTGACCCTGCACCTGCTGACCCTGCACCTGACGAATCGACTGATCTCCCCACTCTTGCAAGAGCGCCACTGTTGCCGTTACATGGGGAGACGCAAAACTGGTGCCACCAAGGTCACCAGGGACAAGTTCGCCATCTGTTCCCAAGGTTTCGATCCGCCGTCCTGGAGCCACCACCGTCACCGATCGTCGGGCACCTACATTTCTCTCTGTTGCTGGATCGCGCCCAATCACAGTTTTGGGCTGACTGCCCAAGCTGAAGAAATCAACTTTAGTGAAGTTGCCGTTGATCGGCATGGAGTTGGCGATTGTCATGCCATTAAATGTATCTGTGGGGATGGGGTAGCCGCCTCTGCCTTGATTACCAGAAATAGCATAGAGAACATTGTGGACCCTGGCAGACCAATCCACGCATTGGGTTAGCAGGGCGTTGCCATCCAGTACGGCATGGAGGCGGGGATCGCGGCTAAGGGATTCGCCAAAGCTAAAGTTAATCGCCCGAACATCGCCGCCGTTTTGCAGAGCCACTGTCTGGGCCGCCTGACACTCTTGCACCTGCCCACTGCGTTGCGATGTGCCCACACCTGAAGCATATAGCACGGCATTGGGGGCAACGCCCAGCACCGTTTTGTCGCGGCTGACCATGATACTGGCAACGCGAGCAGCATGGTCGTCAATGCCATCATTGGCAGTTGCCACTGAACCTTGGTAGAAGAGCCGGCCAACTTGCAGGGATCGATTGTTGACGGCTGCCTTATCTAAGCCAAACAAAGCCGGACGCCCAATTTCTACTTGACCGATAGCAATTTTTCGTCCTGTTAAGTGATAGGGCGCATCTTGCAAGCGGTAGGCATCAATGCCCCTGGCACCCACTGATGTAATTAATGCCATGACTGGCGTACTAGACAGGGTTAGCCCAATGCCGATCAGCACTCCCGCGAGCCGCCGTATAATTTTCCGCTGATTTTTGTGCTGATTTTTGTGCTGGGGCATAGGGAATTCTCCAACCAATGAGCTTCTGAAATGATCTTGCAGGATGCAGAGTGGGAGAATTTAGCAATTGACCTTTAAATTCAAAAGATTGAGCAACCCCAAAATTTCAATAAATTTCTGATGAATTTCTGTGTTCCAATGGAATGAAGGGCGATCGCATACGCCAGCCTTGGAGCACACTTTGTTACACTGAATACAAAATCGCACATAGGAGAGCATAAATACTTATGGCAGAGACTCAATCGCCCAAGCCCATTGTGGTTGCCCCATCTATCCTATCAGCAGATTTCAGCCGCTTGGGAGAAGAGATTAAGGCAGTGGATGCTGCGGGTGCAGACTGGATTCATGTAGATGTCATGGATGGACGGTTCGTTCCTAATATCACAATCGGTCCGCTGATTGTGGAGGCAATTCGCCCCTACACTGAAAAGCCGATGGATGTCCACTTGATGATTGTAGAACCCGAAAAATTTGTGGCAGACTTTGCCAAAGCTGGCGCAGATCATATCTACGTTCATGCTGAGCATAATGCTTCTCCTCACTTGCACCGCACTCTGGGCCAAATCAAAGAATTGGGCAAAAAAGCAGGCGTGGTGTTAAATCCGGGTAGCCCGCTGGAACTGATTGAGTATGTGTTAGACCTGTGCGATTTGGTGTTGATCATGAGTGTCAACCCTGGCTTTGGCGGTCAGAGCTTTATTCCAGGCATGGTGCCCAAAATCCGCAAGTTGCGTCAAATGTGTGATGAGCGGGGGCTAGATCCCTGGATTGAGGTGGATGGCGGCTTGAAGGTTAACAATACCTGGCAAGTGCTGGAGGCAGGAGCGAATGCGATTGTGGCTGGATCGGCAGTGTTTAATGCTCCCGATTATGCAGCAGCGATTGAGGGCATTCGTAACAGTAAGCGTCCTGCCCCGGAGTTGGTGACGGCTTAAGTACTGGAGCATTTTTTGAAAAGCCTGGCTCCGCGAGGCTTTCAAAAAGCACTTTAACTTTAGCGTAGGCAATGGTTCGAGAATTACAGAATCCAGCTTTATCGTCTAAAACCACGACTTTGTAGGACTTCAGCCAGGAAAATACTATCGATATCTGCTATACTTTCAAAGTGAATGAGGGCATGTAGCTCAGTGGATAGAGCATCAGGTTCCGGTCCTGAGGGTCGGGGGTTCGAATCCCTCCATGCTCGTTTGCTCTTATCGTTGTCGAACAACAGTTTAGTTGTCGTAGTTAACGAATTGATGTCGCTATTAGCAAATTGATGTCATCCTTAACGTTCTGCTGTCTTTTTATGCTACTTCCTGATCGCTAACAGATTTCTGTCGCTTAAAACCTTGTGCAGAACCTGATGCTCTATCCTTTCAATCTACCCTGAGTGAAGTTTAGCGCAACACCTGTACTAAATCGTCTCAAGCAACACAAGCGGATACAGTTGCCGTTGTTTAACGTAGAGGGCGATCGATGTCCGTTAGAACTTTCGGTTGAGTTGATATCGGGTGAAAAGATTCCGCTACAGATGGAACTGGTGAAGGGGGGTAAGGGATGGGCGATCGATGCTTGGAAAAGGACAGGCTGAAAAGCCATAATAGTTTGTATCAAAGAGATACAGAAATGTCACCACTTTTTGGTTAGACTAGATTCAGTGATTCACCCCAAAGCTGAATTGATGCGGTAATATGATCCGAAATCACCGCAGCGATCGAGGAGGGGTGAGGTGAGGTTCCGGTTCAAAGACAAGAAACTTGAAGCCCTCTATACCGAGGAAAAAGATGCTCATAAATATCCTGGGGTGGTTGATGACTTCTTCGACGTAATGACCATAATTCAGGCTGCCCCTGATGAGCGAGATCTCTATGCTCAAAAAGGGCTGCGGTTTGAAAAACTAGCCGGAAAACGGGGAAAGCAAGGACAGCGCTCTTTACGGTTAAACAAACAGTGGCGTTTGATCGTGACCTTAGAAAAAGATGCAGAGGGAGCGTATCTCCAGATTCTTGGGATTGAAGACTATCACTGACTGGGGAACAAGGAGAGGAGCAAATGGTACAACAGTTAATCCCAGCAAGAGTTTCACCACCAGGGCGCATTCTCGTCCGCGAACTAGAAGCCCGTGGATGGACGCAAAAGGATTTGGCTGAAATTACGGGTCGTCCGGTTCAAACCATTAACGAAATTATTCAAGCCAAAAAGCAAATTACGCCTGAAACTGCGCTAGCTTTGGCGGCAGCGTTTGGCACGTCTGCTGAGTTTTGGACAAATTTAGAAACCAACTATCGGCTGCACCTAGCAAGAAAAGACCAAGAGCAACAACGAGATATTGCCCGCAAGAGCCAGCTCTACAGTTTTGCGCCTGTGCCTGAGTTGATCAAGAGAGGATGGATTCAAGCCTCTGATTCGGCTCAGGAGTTAGAAAAACAGATTTGCGATTTTTTCGATATTCCCTCGATCGATGAACCACCCCAACTTGCCATTAACTTCCGCTGTACCCAAGACCGAAATCCTGAACAGATTGCCCAATTGACCTGGGCAAAGCGGGTTGAGAACGTAGTCAAGCAGCAAAAAGTTGGCAGCTTCGATCGGGAGCAATTGCGGGCAGCAATCCCCAATATTTTGGCATGTGCAGCGAACGCTGAGGATGTGGCAAAGGTGCCCACCCTGCTGCTGGCTTTGGGAGTCCATTTCGCGATCGTGCCTCACCTCAGCAAAACTTACCTGGATGGTGCAGCTTTCTATCTAGACAGCACTCCCGTTGTTGCCTTGACATTGCGCTATGACAGAATCGACTCGTTCTGGTTTACGCTCATGCACGAACTAGGGCACATTGCGGCAGGTCATCAAGGCAGCTACTTAGACAACTTAGATAACCTAGAAGTGAATGCTGAGGAAACCGAAGCCAACCAGCTTGCCGCCAATTGGTTGATCGATGCGACTGCCCTGCAAAACTTTACCAGCACCACCAAACCCTCACTTTTCTCGTAAGGCGATCGAAACCTTTGCCCAGACCCAGAAAAGACATCCCGGTATCATCCTAGGGCGCTTGCACCACAACAGTTCTGTTCCACACAAAAACTTAAGAGCATTACTCGTTAAAGTCAGTCCATTGTTAGCCGAGTGGACTGTCCTGTAAAGGAATTTAAATGGATGCAACACACAGCACAGTCATCCAATTAAGCGTTACAAAAAGCGAACGTATGAGATTTCTCGGCTAGGGTGGGCACACTCCTACAGGAATCGTTACAGCAGTGTTTGTCGCTTTAGTTGCTAAGACAAAGGAAAAGCCCCCATGAACATCAGCACTATTCTTGATCAGATCGACATCAGATCGACATGGGTAGCGTTGCCCTGCCTGAATTTCAACGGGGCTATGTCTGGAATCGCGATCAGGTGAGAAATCTCATGGATTCTCTCTATCGTAGGCATCCTGTGGGCAGTCTCCTCGTCTGGGTCACTCAAACCGATCAAGCCGCCGATCATGCTCGTGGTGAGGGTCAACTTGCCGCAGGCGTAGTCAAACTCCTCCTCGACGGACAGCAGCGCATCACCTCCCTCTACGGCATTATTCGCGGCAAAGCCCCCAAATTCTTCGACGGCAATGCCCAAGCCTTCACCGGGCTTTACTTCAACGTCGATCACGATCCCCAAGAAAATCCCTTCGAGTTCTACTCTCCCAGAAAAATGGAGGGCAATCCGCTTTGGGTCAACGTCACCCACCTGATGCAGCGAGGCATCGGCGAATTCATGCAGCCCTTATTCACTAATCCCACTTACCAACCCAAACTCAACGACTACCTCAACCGAATCAACGCCGCTGAGGGAATTAAAAATATCGACCTCCACATCGAAGAAGTCACCGGAGCCGATAAGACCGTTGATGTCGTGGTCGATATCTTCAACAAAGTCAACAGCGGTGGCACCAAACTCTCCAAAGGCGATCTTGCGCTTGCCAAAATTTGTGCCGAATATCCCGAAGCCCGCGACGAACTGAAAAAGCGCCTCAACAAATGGTCAAAGGCAGGCTTCTACTTCCGACATGGAGCTACTCTTACGCAGCATCAACGCCATCGTCACCAACGAAGCCCTCTTCTCCGCCTTCAACACTGTCACCACCGATCGCTTCAAAACAGGCTTAAACGAAGCCGAACGCAGCATTGATACCCTGCTCAACCTGATCTCCGCCCGCTTAGGGTTGGATCACGATCGCGTTCTCGGTAGCCACTACGCCTTTCCCCTCATGGCTCGCTACCTTGACCAGAACGGCGGACATTTTCCCAGCCCCAAACAGCGCGATCAACTCCTCTACTGGTACATCCATGTTTTTCTCTGGGGACGCTACGCTGGATCAACCGAATCCGTCCTCCGTCAAGACCTAATTGCCATCAGCCCACCCAACGGCAACCTCGACAGCCTGATTGCACTGCTCCGTCAAAACCGGGGCAACCTCCGCATCCAACCCAACGACTTCAAAGTCTGGAGCATGGGCAGCCGCTTCTACCCTCTGCTTTACATGCTCACCCGTGTTCACAATGTTCGTGACTGGGAAGATGACCTTGCCCTGTCCAAGCATCTTCTTGGTGCCCTCAACAAACTAGAAGTTCATCACATCTTCCCTAAAGCCAAGCTCAAAAAACATGGCTACGGCAGAGCCGAAATCAACGCCATCGCCAATTTTACCTTCCTCACCAAAGACACCAACCTCAAAGTCTCCAACCGCGATCCCTTCGAGTACTTCGCTGCTTACGAAGCCAAACACCCCGGCACGATCGCTTCTCATTGGATTCCAATGGATCAAAATCTCTGGAAATACGAAAACTATCGAGACTTCCTTGCTGCCCGTCGCGAACTTCTTGCTAAAGCCGCTAATGACTTCCTCGATAGCCTCTACTCCGGCACCGTCCCCGAATCTGCATCTACCGCTTCAATTCTCGATCGCCAGGTAGTTGTCATTCCAGGCGGCATCGGTAGCGAGGCAGAAGATCAAGCCCTGCAAACCTGCAACACCTGGGTCGCTGAGCAAGGGCTACCCGAAGGTGAACTAATGTATGAACTGGCAGATGCCGAAACAGGAGAAGCGATCGCCGTTCTTGACTTAGCCTGGGCAAACGGACTCCAGGAAGGACTCAGCCAACCCGTTGCCCTCCTGATTGACGAAGATTCTGAGCTAGAGAGAATTGTGAATCAGGCAGGATACCGTTTCTTTACGGATATCGATAGCTTCCGAGAGTATGTGCAACGAGAAATTTTAGCAGTACAAGAGGAAATGGCGATCGTATAAGGTCGCTAGAACATTGGCGGCGTTTAGTATCGTTTCTGCCTTGGATAAGCTTGATTGAAGATACCCTTTGTCAGGAAGGCTAAGCTGGGTAGCTAGAAGCTTTTCCATGTTCAACCTGCCACTCCTCTGCCAATGGCTCAAAACACGCCCGAATATCTCCACTCCGAAAAGCCCACGATCGACCAACTCAAACAGATGGGTTGGCAATTCATTGAGGGCGATACTCAAAACCCTCAAACCACTGGGCGGGAAAGCTTCAAGCAGGGTTAATGGAAGCCAATCAAGCGGTGACTGAACTACTGCTCCAAGGCACCCCGATCGAAGCACCAGACGGAAAGCAGCGCACCGTTCATTTCATTGATTTTGAGCATCCCGATCGCAATGATTTTCTAGTCGTCGGTAGTGTTTCACAAGTGTTGGTGCTTTGAGGTCAAGTGGCGCACCTGAGCGCTTTTCTAAATTGAGACCCACAAGTCTAGAACACTACCATGCTCTGCTAAGCCCGCTGTTGACGCAACCGGTCAAGCACAACGGCAACGACAATCACCACACCAATTGCCAGAGTTTGCATAAAAGACGACACACCAATCATGTTGAACGAGTTCGACAACATTCCCAGAATGAGAACTCCGTAAAATGTGTTGAGCATACCGCCAATTCCCCCGGTCAATGCGACTCCGCCCACGACAACGGCTGCCAATGACTGGAGTTCTAAGCCCGATGCTGCCAACGGTTGAGCCGCACTGACCCAGGCAGTCAGAACAAACAGCCGCAATGCCAGCGGTAGTTCCGGTCAGGGTATAAATCAGCAACGTTTGCAATGAAACGTTGACCCCTGAATGTAGGGCAGCGGTAGCATTGGAACCGATCGCATAAATATAGCGCCCCAATACCGTGTACTGAAGCAGCAAATGACCGAGTAGCAGGGTCGCGATCGCGATTAAAGCGGGACTGGGTACACCCAAAACAGTGCCATAGCCAAACAGGTCACTTAATGCACTGGGAACATCATAATGGGCAGTCCACCCGTTGCCATTAACGCCAACCCCCTGGCTACTGAAGCCATCCCCAAGGTGACAATAAACGGCGAAACCTGAAACAGGGTAATGATCACCCCATTGAGCAACCCAAAGCCCACGCCCGTCAGCACCATGATCAGCACACCCACTGCCAACCCGCTCTGATTCATCACCAACACTCCACAAACGCCACTGAGCGCCAGAATTGCCGTCATGGACAAATCTAACCCACCCCCACCACAGCCAAGGTTTGCCCTACTGAGAGAATCATCAGGGTTGACAGTTGCCGACTAAGATTGAGCAGATTTTCACTAGACCAAAAGCGGGGTTCAATCTGTCCGGTTGTCAGTGCTAGCGCCATAATGAATAGTGGCAAAACAAGCTGGTCAATCTGAACTTCGCGGTGAATCTGTTTAAGCCAGGAGGGGCGATCGGGCTGAGACGGGTCTGGCATAAGGGCGCGAAACGGAATTATAGGAGAGAAAGTTGTTTGCCTAAAATATCCGCCAGGATTGCTTCTTGATCGCGGAGGCTAGGATTAATGAACTCGCGGATGATTTTGCCAGAATACATCGAATAAACTCGATTGCACAGCAGCAAGGTTTCTGGCAAATCGCTCGATAGCAGTAAAATACTCAAGCCCTGTTCAGCGAGGTCTCGAATTTGCTGATATAGCTCTAGCCGGGTGCCCAGATCAATGCCAGTCGTGGGGTCTTCCATCACCAGTAATTGGGGGGCAGAAGCGATCGCTCGCCCCAACAATACTTTTTGCTGATTGCCACCGCTGAGATGGGCGATCGCTTCTTCGGTGGATTGATAGCGCACCTGGAGCTTTTGTAAGCGCTGGATGGCTGCCTCGCGTTCGCGAGACAGTTGCAATAGCCCCAGTTTGGCGAAGATTTTGAGATGAGAGAGCATGAGATTTTCCCGAATGGATCGCTGCGGTAGAATTCCGGCTTCTTTTCGATCTAAGGGCACATACCCTACGCCCTGAGACAGAGCATCATGGGGACTTCGGGGACTGTAGCTCTGCCCTGCTAGGAGCATTCGTCCCCGCGTGGGTTTGAGCAATCCAACAATTGCCCGCCCCAGCGTTTCTCGTCCACATCCCACTACGCCATAAACCCCAACAATTTCACCAGGGTTCAAGTGTAGACTGATGCCCGCACAGCCGTTTTGCAGATGCCCATTTTGCACATATAAATTGTCAATGCTCAGTCGGCTGCTTTGTGAGGGGAAACGGTTTTGGGGACTAGAGCCAAAATTGGCGATCGCCAGTTCTCGTCCGGTCATCATCTTCAGCAGCTTGGTTTCAGTCAGGTCATCCGTTACATCCAGCGTGGCCTTTACCCTGCCATCGGTCATCGTACTAACTCGCGTACCCACCTCAAACACCTCACGCAAATGGTGAGTCACATACAAAATCGCCACCCCGTTGTCCTGGAGTTGTCGCAGCTTCGTAAATAAGATGCGCTTTTCTAGTTCTGTCAGCGTCGAGGTCGGTTCATCCAGGACGAGAATCAGCGGTTTTTGCAGCAGTGCTTTGGCAATTTCCACCATCTGCTTTTGAGCCACATCTAGCCTAAAAACCGGTGTATCGGGCGAAACCGTAATGCCAAATTCTTCAAGGATAGTCTGGCTGTCATGACGCTCTTGCTGACGCGACAACCCTGCCAATGGAAAGGAATTCCGCTCGCTGCCCAACCAGAGATTATCGACTACAGACAGATGGGGAGCGAGGGATAGCTCTTGAAAGACCGTGCCAATTCTCAACTGCCGAGCCGCTCGCCCATCTCGCAGGATGACTGATTGCCCATTGATCAAAATCTGTCCGGCATCGGCACGACAGACCCCAGCAATAATTTTTGCCAGGGTAGACTTGCCTGCCCCATTTTCTCCCAGCAGCATGTGAACTTCGCCAGCCCGCAGATCCAGTGAAGCCTGGCGCAACGCCTGAGTTGTGCCAAACTGCTTAGAAATTCCTTCGGCGTGCAAGAGTGCGGGCTGTAGCATTAGCTAGTTCAATCCAACCAATAGCGATCGCTGACGCTGAGCTTGTCCAGAAGCAGGGGGTTGCCAGCCGCCGGCGGTTGATCATAGTTGGTAAGATTGTAGTCATTCAGTTGGTCTGGGGTCAGTTCAAACAGGGGAATCAAAAATTGCGGATAGGGAATCGAACCCCCTGGAGTCAAATTGGGGAGTTCAGCACCGTCGAGCAGGCGCACCGTGTATTGGACGAGCGATCGCCCGATCAGGACTCCCGGCTCCGATACCACCATCGCAATATGACCCTCTTTCATCAGGTCTATGGTTTTGGCAGTCACGGCTGAGGTCACCACTGGAGTATTGCGATTCATCCCTTTAGTGGCGAGGGCTGCACCCGTTCCCAAGCCACCCGCCGCCGCATAAATATAATCTGCACGGGGGTATTTAATCATCTGATCAGATGCTTGAGCCTGACCGTCTTCAAGGGTGATGTCCCCTGCAAAGGTATTACCCACCAGTTTCATCCCCGGACAAGCTTTTGCCCCTGCTTGCACTCCATCAAACCGGAGCTTATTCCAAACCGGACCCTGGGGACCTGGAAGTGTAATGACTTGAGCGCTAGACTTTTGTTTGCAGATGTAGCTAGCGATCGTTTTGCCAATGGCGATCTCGTCCATTGTGACGCCAAAGGAAACCTGTGGACTATTCACGGGAACTCCTGCTGCAATCACCTTAATGCCTTTATCTGTCAGCCGTTTAATCACGCCGTCATACCCGTCATAATCGGCAGCACCAAGAATCACCGCATCTACCTGAAGTGCTTCTAATGCCTCCAGTTGGGCAATTTGGTCGGGCACTTTGCCATAGCCGCCTGCGGCATAAACCCGCACAATTTTGATGTCCGTCTGTTTGGCTTCATCAATCATGCCGTATGCCATCCCTTTCCAATAGTCATCAGAAAGTTGAACAACTGCAATCCCAACTCGGTAAGGCTTTTTTGCCTGGACAGGCTGCACAATGCCGCGCAGCCGATCCACGGGTGCT
Organism: Leptolyngbyaceae cyanobacterium CRU_2_3; assembly: GCA_012034795.1. GTDB lineage: Bacteria > Cyanobacteriota > Cyanobacteriia > Elainellales > Elainellaceae > Drouetiella. Next base: position 639 of record JAAUOQ010000076.1, on the reverse strand, counting down.
TGTCCGGAACTGGGGACGATCTCAGGAGAGGTAGAAGACTCTGAGGTACTTGCGGCGGGTTTGGGTGTACAACCGGAAAGAGCGATCGCCCCAATTAAAATTGTGCCAATGGCGGTCTTGAGAAGATGTGGCATGGGTATTCTCTTTAAGAATGCATGAACTGGCTATTCAATTGGGGCAGAGCACCGTCAGTGTTAGCAAATCTCCCAATCTCGCTATCCTCTCATCAGAACCTCTTGAGGGCTTGCCAATGATTTTGCCTCTATTCCCATCTGTATTTCAGGGGCAAGCTGTATTTCAGGGGCAAGCTGTGCTCGCCATGTTTCGAGGAGGGGACTAGAATCAACGACCAGCCCTAAATGCAGTGAAATCACTAATAGAGCCGCATGTTCTGCCTCTTCAGAATAACCTGCTACGATATCTCGCGGCACAATCACCCGAAAATCTCGATTGGCAGCATCAAAAGCTGTACTCAATACGCAGGCATCAGTGAACGTCCCGGTTAACACTACGTTATCGACATCCAGATTGTGCAGCAAAAACTCTAGATCCGTGGGGTAGAATCCACTCAACCGCTTTTTAGTACGAATATAGTAATCTGTTGGGGCAGTTTCCACCATCAGATCTAGCCAGGGGGTG
>JAAUOQ010000500.1 GCA_012034795.1 Leptolyngbyaceae cyanobacterium CRU_2_3 | reverse complement strand
TACCTGTTGCAGGCACTCTAGCGACTGTGAAGGTGTCGTGTCTCCATAACGAAAACCTAGTAAACAAGGGACGACGAGTCAAACTATCGAGAAACGACAGCTAAATAGAATTCCCAGTCAGTTTCATACTTTGGCTCTGCCAATACAACGTCTGGATATTTGCCCATCACTGGGAGGCGAAAAATCGCTTGAGCAGATGCCATAGCATCAATTGTGTTTTCTGCAAGGCAGATGCTCTCCACCTTGCTCTGTTGTTCTCTAGGAACTTGAGATTTCAGCACAACAGGGTAAGGAATTTTAAGCTCCTTAACATCAGTGGGTCGGGCAATTCTTTGGGACGGCAAAATGGGAATTCCCGCCTGACGGAATAACTCTTTAGCTTGATACTCTAACAGGTTCATTTCAGATACTTTGACGAGGGCAGGAACTCCAAAACCTTATCTAGGCTTAACTCATAAAAAGGGGAGGGTAAAATTGTGTCGCTGGGCTATTACCCAACGATCTGAAATTGCGTTGCAGATACGGCGCAGGCAGCAGTTTTAAATTGGCAAATAGAACCTGGCAGTTTGACCCAGCAAAGCTCTACCCCTCATATTGCAGTGCGAGCTGTACCTCTAAAGCCCTGAGACGGATGGCTAATACAAAAAACTGGGACGGTTTAAGCCGTCAAAAAGTGCCACCAATGAACCAAATTCTGGAATCATCACGCTTCCTCAGAGTCTAAAGCGGTCGTGTGATGCAAAGAAAAAGCCTCTACTAAATTCAAAAAATGAATAGAAAAGGCACTCTAAGCACAAATTCTGAGGATACTGAAGATAATCGAGTCAGAAAGACTGATCCCTCCAATCTCCTCTCACTGCCGACGGAGTTAGCTGACGGGCTAGGACTGAGAGGTGTCCTTCTTCAAGAGAACGAAAGATGCACAAACAAAGTGGTAAGGTTTTACCCCACCCTTGGACTGCCACTTCCATCCCCCTGAGATACGCCCCAAGGTTTGGTTCCTCCGCTCTGAACTCATCGCTTGACCTAAGTAAGCGTTTACAGGAGTCCAAATTAGGCTGATTTTGTAGGCTGACATAGCAAAGCTACCATTGCTTTGAAGGTTCGTCAACTATTCATCTTTTCCGCTCTTTGGAGTAGCTTCAAACTCAGCTACAGAGTCTACGAAAAGGGGTTTGTCGCCTCCATAACTGATTGGGTGAATAGACTTAAGCTAAAGAGGTGAAGCAGAAGTCAATCCACGCTTAGTTCCCCCAAGAAAATTAGAGGTAGTCAATGGAAGTCGGTGTGCCAAAAGAAACGAAGGATCAAGAGTTTAGAGTGGGTCTTAGCCCAAACAGCGTCAGAGGTTTGTGCGATCGCGGACATACAGTTTGTGTAGAAACAATGGCAGGGGTTGGGGCAGGCTTTGCGGACACAGACTATCTCCAGGCTGGGGCAAAAATTGTTGCTGATGCGGCAGCGGCTTGGCAGCAGGAATTGGTGATCAAAGTCAAAGAACCTTTACCTGACGAGTATGACCTTATCCAAAAAAATCAAATTCTCTTCACCTATTTACATTTGGCAGCCAATCGATCGCTGACAGAACATCTGATCAATTCAGGCGTGACGGCGATCGCCTATGAAACAGTCGAACTTCCCAATCGCAACCTCCCGCTACTCAACCCCATGAGTGTAATTGCGGGGCGGCTGTCCATTCAGTTTGGAGCTCGCTATCTAGAACGTCAGCAGGGGGGGCGAGGTGTGTTACTTGGGGGCGTACCAGGTGTTAGACCTGGTAAGGTTGTCATCTTAGGTGGCGGTGTCGTAGGCACAGAAGCGGCAAAGATGGCGATTGGTTTGGGCGCACAGGTACAAATTCTCGATATTAGTTTAGAACGACTGTCCTACCTAGAGACGCTATTTGGTTCTAGAGCAGAACTCCTCTATAGCAATACACCGCAAGTAGAAGCATCGGTTCCAGATGCTGATTTGCTCGTTGGAGCGGTGCTGGTGCCAGGTCGCAGAGCCCCCATTTTGGTGGCGCGATCGCTGGTTGCTCAGATGCGTCCAGGCTCAGTCATTGTAGATGTAGCGGTTGATCAGGGGGGCTGCATTGAGACCCTTCGGCCAACTTCTCACACCCATCCAACTTACGTAGAAGCTGGAGTAGTTCATTATGGGGTACCTAATATGCCTGGCTCTGTCCCCTGGACAGCTACCCAGGCCCTGAACAACAGCACCTTTCCCTATGTATTGAAGTTGGCTGATCAAGGGTTACAGGCTTTAGCTACAGACCCTGCTTTAGCTCAGGGTTTAAATATTCGCGACCATAAACTGGTTCATGCTGCTGTTCGGGAAGTGTTTGCTGATCTAGCCCATTAAGCTCGGCTGTAAAGTGTGGCGAGATGTGTGCATTAGTTAAAAACTGTATCTTTAGCTACAAATTTACTTGGGAATTTGCAATATTAGAGCCAATTCTCAAGTGATTGCTTGAGTTCTGTTAACGCTGAATCGCGGAGAGAAACTCATGGTAAGCGAAGCCGTTTGCACAATTTCAGTCCCTCAAACTACCCAAGAACTTGAGCTAGCCATTTGGCGCTACAAAACTAGTGATATCTGTGGAAATGAACTTTTTTGCCAGTGGCAAGCTATCCGAACAGCAGCCTTAGCCCTGAATCTGCTGGAAACCACAAATGACTCCATTGCGGGCGAAGATAGTTATTAGTTGAGTAAACAGCACCTGACCCAACATTGTATTTTAAAACCTCTGCGGTAGGCTGATTGGGGGTAGGCAATGTCTACCTCTAACCAAAATGCATCAGGAGCGATCGAGGTTTTTGGATAGGTTCTCAGAGGTTACCTTATACTTAAGGTCACAAAGTAGAAAATATCAGCATTTTTAGCTTTGTGACTGCTCTCCTAGTTACCCGCAAATTGATTTGCAGACTAACTGCGAGAGTCTATTCAATGGAATTTCCAACCATCAGCAGGTTCAGTTGATTACAGTCTAGTTCAGACAAACTTCAGCCCCATCTGCAATTTTATTTGCGGGTGGGGTTGAAATTTGTCTGGGCTAATGGGTAGTGTTCCAGACGTGTCCTACCTTCAATTACCTTTAGAGCGCTTACAACAATCAGGATTCATCTCTGCCAATCCTAGCTTCAGTCAACTTGGCGCACTGATTGCTTAAGCTTGTTCCTTAAGCTTGGCTAATTTGGGCAAGTGCAGCAAGATTTCATGAAACTTGTATGAGCACAGACCGTAATTCCTTGGATTTTTAAAGAAATAGTGTAAAAAATTATCAAA
>JAAUOQ010000499.1 GCA_012034795.1 Leptolyngbyaceae cyanobacterium CRU_2_3 | reverse complement strand
GATCGGAAGCAAACACAGATTGAACCCGTTCAGCAGCCACTAAGTTATGGCTTGCTACCACGGTTGCAGTGGGTAATCCCTGGCGAATTTCTTCAGACAAGTTAGGCCCCGACAAGACCACAACGGCATGATCTGGAAAGGCTGCCTGCCAAATTTGGGCGGGAGTCTGACGAGTGGCTGGATCTAAGCCTTTTGTGGCAGTTACCAGGATGGCATTAGCGGGGATCTGAGCAGCTTGCAGATGCAAGGCAGTATCAGGGACCCCTCGCATCGACACTGCCGACAGGACAATATCAGCCGCTGCGATCGCTTCTGCCAAAGGTTGCTGGCTTTGCCTTGACCATAACTGCACGGAATGACCGCCAATGGTGGCTAAGGCAGCTAAGGCTGTTCCCCACGCGCCTGCCCCCAAGATGGTGACTGTGGCTGAGGCAGGTAGGTGGGGTGGCTCAAAATAGGGGTCTGTGACTGGGTTTGTAGATGCTAGGCTCACAAAAATTTGCTGAATCCAGAACTCTGATGATGCAGACTTAATCTTATCCAGCAACCAGCCCATTGTGACGCAGTAGCGCCGAAGTATTAGGTTCTCGACCTCGGAAAGCACTGAAAACTTCCATCGGATGCTGGCTACCGCCTGCCGCCAGTACTGTATCTCGATAGCGACGACCCACCTGAGCGATCGCCTCATCATTTCTAGTCCGGCTTCTTCAAACGCGGCAAATGCGTCAGCACTGAGAACTTCGGCCCACTTGTAGCTGTAATAACCTGCGGCATATCCTCCAGCAAAGATATGCCCGAACGCACAGAGGAAAGCATCTTCAGGCAGGGGAAGCAGGACAGTCGTCGTTTTGGCCAAGCGCTGGCGCACATCGGCTGCTGTTTCGCCTTGACCCGGATGGTAGCGATGATGCAGTTCCAGATCAACCCAGCTAAAGTGAATTTGGCGTAGCATTGCGCTACCACTCATGAAGGTTCGGGCGGCTAATAGCTTCTGATAGTAGTGGTCTGGCAAAGGTTCGCCTGTTTGGTAGTGCTTGCCTAAACTCAAGAGCGTGGCGCGATCGTAGCACCAGTTTTCCATAAATTGGCTAGGTAGCTCCACCGCATCCCACTCAACATTGCGAGTTCCGGCAGCTTTGGACTCATCCACTTGGGTCAACATGTGGTGTAAGCCGTGGCCAAATTCATGGAACAGCGTTTCCACCTCCCCAAACGTCATCAAGCTGGGTTGATCCCCAATCGGTGGTGTCTGATTGCAGACCAAATAGGCAACGGGCAACCGTATTAACAAAACACCATCCTGGCAGACCTGAGCGCGGCTAATGCAGTCATCCATCCAGGCTCCGCCCCGTTTCTCTGCTGGGCGACTGTAGGGGTCCAGATAAAAGTGGGCGATCGCCTGGCCCGCATCGTCTGCCACCTGGAAATAGCGCACATCGGGATGCCATACAGGAGCCTGTCCATCGGCAGGAGTAATTGCTACACCAAAGATCCGCTGTGACAAACTAAAGAGTCCTTCTAAGACTTGATCAAGCGGGAAATAAGGACGTAATTCTTCGGCATTAAAGGCAAACTTTTCTTCGCGCAATCGCTCTGCCCAGAAGGTCACATCCCAGGGCTGTAAATCTGCGCTTTCCTGAGATGCTTCAGATGCGGCATAGTCCTGTAACTCAGCTAATTCTGTTTGGGCGGCTGCATAGCTGACGCTTCGCAGTTCTTCGAGCAGCTTTTCTACGGCTTCGACGCTAGCAGCCATCTTTGCAGCCAGGCTCACTTCTGCAAAGCTGTGATAGCCCAGCAGCTTGGCTTCTTCCAAGCGGAGTTCCAAAATCCGCTCGATCAGGGGCTGGTTATTAAACTTACCAGTAGAAGCACGGCTAATAAACGCTCGGTAGACTTGTTCTCGCAGGTCACGACGACGGCTGTGCTGCATAAAAGGCAGATAGCTCGGAAAATCGAGCGTCAGCCGCCAAGGGCCAGTTTCCGACGTGGCGTTCTCCGCGCCCGCGATACGGGCTGCTTGAGCCGTGAGCGCTTTCCAGCTTGGCGGTAAGCCTGCCACTTCTGCGGGCTGGGTCAGCGTCAGGCTGAAGGCTTTAGTGGCATCTAAAACATGGTTGGAAAATCGAGTGGAAAGTTCGGCAAGTTCAAGCTGAATCGCATTGAAGCGTTCCTTGGCTTCGCCCGCTAGCCCCACACCCGCCAGCGCTGCGTCACGCAAGGCAGAGTCCACAATTCGTTGCTGGCTCTGGGTGAAATTGTCCCAGTCTGGGCTATTCCTCAGCGCCTTGAAGCCTTGATAGATCGGCTGGCTCTGGCTCATCCGATTCCAAAATTTCACGACTTCAGGCTGCATGGTTTCGTAGGCTTGCCGTAATTCTGGACTGTTTTTCACGCCCATCAAATGTCCTACAATGCCCCAACTCCAGCCTAGGCGCTCTTCAATCTGCTCTAGCGGCTTCACCAAACCGTTCCAGGTGGGCACAACATTGGCTTCCAGGCTGGCTAACTCTCCCTCCAGGGTTGCCAACAGTTGGGTAATGGCAGGGACGACCTGATCAGGTTGAATGGCTTGAAAGGGGGGTAATCCTTGTCCAATTAACAGAGGATTTTCAAGATTTGTGCGATCGCACTCATAGAAACATTACTCATCCAGGATTCGACTTAATGCAGCGCAGCTTTTAGGCTATTTTCTTCACTTTAGCACTGGGGCTTGGGTGCTGTAGCAGACTCAGTAGATTGCAAATGGGATTTGGGGATTATTTGGAGCTTTGCAATCTAACTGAGACTGTTAGGTAATGTGCAGGGGAGCAATATTCAGGATTTGGCTAGATAATTCCGTGGGGGCTGGCAGCATCTCTCCCCGAAAATCTAGCAGTTGGACAATCAGCAGGTAGGCGATGCTGAGAATTAGGGCGATCGCACCTGTTACAATTGCCACAAATTTTGATCGATCCATAGCTGGTATTCCTTGTGATTAAAGCCTATGAGTGAGCCTGTTACGGGTTGAATAAGAGTGTTGTTTGTTGCTTGACTCTTGCTTTAGCCTGACATAAAAATGGGCAGAATATGAACGTTAGAAAACAAACGGCAGGTTAGAGAAGCGTTATGATAAGCCGTAGCGAATTAGTGCTGACAGAAAAGGTGCAAGATCAGCCCGTGATTGTGCAGACTTTTGAACTACAAAAGATTTACCGCACTGGATTTTGGCTAAACCAAACCGTAACGACGCTACAAAACTGCTCTTTGCAGGTCTTTCAAGGAGAAACATTTGGCTTGTTGGGCCCAAACGGAGCCG
>JAAUOQ010000075.1 GCA_012034795.1 Leptolyngbyaceae cyanobacterium CRU_2_3 | reverse complement strand
CAATCTCACTCCAATGGGCAATCTCACTCCAATGGGCAATCTCACTCCAATGGGCAATCATCGTTGTCTTCTCCTACTGCACTGGTGAACTAATCTATGTTGAAGAATTTCTGGTACGCTTGTGAGTTCAGTTCGGTGGTGACGCACCAACCCACACAAATTGTGATGCTAAATCAGCGATTTGTACTCTACCGTGACTCTCAAGGACAGGTCGTAGCCCTGAAAGATCAATGTCCTCATCGGGGGGCGGCGCTCTCTCTGGGTTGGGTGGAAGGAGACTGTATTCGTTGTCCTTATCACGGATGGAAGTTTCAGTCTGATGGGCGATGTATTGAGATTCCTGCCAATGCCCCTGAAACGCCAATCCCTAAGAAGGCGATCGCTGAAACCTATCCGGTGAAAGAAAGCCAAGGATTTATTTGGTTGTTTTATGGAGACTTGCCCGAAGCAGAGCGCCATCCCTTGCCCACGTTTCCAGCGTACTTATTTTCAGACATGCACGCTGCCTATAATGACGAAATAGAGCATGCGAACTATGCGCGTCTGATGGAAGTGAACATTGACTTTGCTCATGTGGTGGCAATTCATCGCAAGTCATTTGGGCAAAGAGTTCCCATGAACAAACAGATTAGATATCAGGTGCAGGAGGATGATTGGAGCGGAGTTGCTAAATTCTCCTATGATTCGTTAGGTAGCTCTAAAACAATCCTGAATTTCTTGTTGGGAGGGCGACCAGAGTTCACGACAACGTTAACCTACTATCTACCCAATATCACCCTGGCCGAAATTCATGTGGGTGGTAAAGGCAGAGGCGCTATCAAAATTGGTATCCTGGTTGCCTATTTGCCCATTGATGAAAAACATCGCGGAGTAAACGCATTTTCTATCGCAACTTCTTAACGTTACCCTGGCTAGATGGTTGGGCTAGAAAGCTCGACTATGCCATGGGACATGAAGATACAGTTGTTGTGGAAACGTTGGCGGCTCAAGCCATGCCTAGAATTTCAGAAGAGCTTCACGTGGCGGCTGATGCTTTAGCTCTTTCGTTTCGTAAGTTGCAACAAAAATATCTGGCGAAAGGCTGGGGATTGGAGACATCAAACTTTGAACCCACTCCTGTAAAAGAACAACCATCGCAGCCTCTTACATCCCTGGTGAAATAGATTTCAGGAATGGAGATTGGGTTTCCTACGTCAACCCAACATCTCGACAAAATCGGTTTCAAATGCACAGTCAAATGCACAGTCAAATGTTGCCGAGCCAAGAACACAAGTTTTCACCTTTGTTTCGGCTTACCTTGCTTAGAGAAATCTATGAAGCCATCGATCGCACCTCATAAACTGTCCTTCCCGCAATTATTGCAATGGGGCAGACACCCATCCGATTTTTTAGACGCGCTGACCGATCGCTATGGAGATATATTCTCCGTCCAATTTCCAGGTGATAAACCTGTTATTATCGTCAGCGATCCTCAAGGCATTGAAGAGCTTTTAACGGCTCCACTTGGAACGTTTTCGTCTGGACAAGGCAACGAAATGTTTCGTCCAGTGATGGGAGATTATTCGATGTTGTTGCTGGACGGTAAACCTCACCAGCGTCAGCGTAAGCTAACCATGGCTCCTTTCCACGGAGAACGTATGCGGCTCTATGGTAGCCGCATTGGTGAATTGACGGAACAGATGATGCAACCGTGGCAGGTTGGAACGACAGTTGACCTGCCAGCCTGCATGAAGGATATTACCCTCAATGCTCTGCTAGATATCGTTTTTGGGTTAACCGCAGGAAGGTATGCAGAGCAACTGCGACAAAAGCTACTGGACTTGATTGGGCTGGTAACTTCACCCTTAATTGCCCTCCATTTATTTCTTCCGTCTCTGCAAAAAGATTGGGGTTTATGGAGTCCTTGGGGGCGGTTTCGTCGCTTGCAACGGGAAGTCGATCAACTGCTTTATAAAGAGATTGCTCATCGTCGTGCATCCCCTGAAATAGAGCGCACCGATATTCTGAGTATGTTGATGGCGGCTCGTGACGAAGAGGGTGAGCCGATGAGCAATGAGGAATTGCGGGATGGACTCATTACTCTACTCACAGGTGGGTTTGACACGACCTCAACGGCGTTGGTATGGACGCTGTATTGGATTCATCAGACACCCAATGTCCGAAAACGTCTGATGGAGGAACTGGATAGTATAAGTGACCCCTCAGATATGAGGGCGATCGCCAAACTGCCTTATCTGTCAGCGACCTGCCAAGAAGCTTTGCGGATCTCACCGCCAATCGTGCTGACCTTTATCCGGGTTGCTCAAGTTCCCTTCCAACTGATGGGGCATCAGCTTCCGGTAGGTTCCCGGATCTGGGGCGACATGTATTCGGTGCATCGCCGACCCGATCTCTATCCTCATGCCGATCAGTTCCGACCAGAGCGGTTTTTGGAGCGCCAATATTCTCCTCATGAGTTTCTCCCCTTTGGTGGGGGCGATCGCCTCTGTATAGGGAATGCATTTGCGCTTTATTTGATGAAGCTGGTGATATTTACAATTCTATCGCGCTATGAACTAGCACTAGATGATCCTCGCCCCGTCCGGGCAATTCGTCGAGGCCCAGGATTAGAACCCTCTAGACTTGTGCAGATGAAAATTGTTGGATATCACTACCGCTCATCTTGTGTAGCGACCGGAGAATATGTGGAATCAGAAATTCCCGTTCGTTTGAATTAAGAATTAGAACACTCAAAACTCAAGGGAAATTGCGTGAAAAATACCAGATTACTACAAGCTGCCCGTGGTGAAGTGCTCGATCGCCCACCGGTGTGGATGATGCGTCAAGCGGGCCGCTATATGAAGGTTTATCGGGAACTGCGCCAAAAATATCCTGCCTTTCGGGAACGTTCAGAGAACCCGGATCTAGCAGTGGAAATTTCTCTGCAACCCTTCCATGCGTTCAAACCAGATGGCGTGATTATGTTCTCAGATATCCTCACGCCACTACCGGGAATGGGGATTTCATTTGATATTATTGAAAGCAAGGGTCCCATATTTGAGCAACCTATCCGCAGCCAAGCCCAAATTGATGCGCTGACCCTGCTTGATCCTGAAGCCTCTCTGCCATTTGTGCGCCAGGTTCTAAAGACCCTATCACGTGAAGTGAACGGCGAGGCTACAATTTTGGGATTTGTCGGTGCTCCCTGGACTCTGGCAGCCTATGCTATTGAAGGGAAAAGCTCGAAAGATTATGCCCTGATTAAGAGCATGGCGTTTTTACAGCCCGCGATGTTGCATCAGTTCTTAGGAAAACTGGCAGATGCGATCGCTGTTTATGTTCGTTACCAAATTGACGCTGGGGCCCAAGTGGTGCAACTATTTGATTCCTGGGCCGGTCAACTCAGCCCGGAAGACTTTAGGACATTTGCCCTGCCCTACCAACAACAGATTGTCAGGCAAGTGAAGGCAACTCATCCAGACACTCCGCTGATTTTGTATATCAATGGCAGCGCTGGCATTTTAGAACTGATGTCTCAATCCGGTGTAGATATCGTCAGCGTTGACTGGACAGTGGATATGGCAGTGGCCCGGCAGCGCTTGGGAGCAAATATCGGTGTCCAAGGCAATATTGATCCCTGTGTGTTGCTAGGGTCCAAAGAACTGATTAGCGATCGCGTCGTTGAAACTGTTCGCAAGGCTGGAACCCAGGGACACATTCTGAATCTCGGTCATGGCGTGTTGCAAAATACCCCTGAAGAAAACGTCGCCCACTTCTTTGAAACTGCAAAACAGATCCGCTACTCTGCCGCAGAGATTGAGACTGAATTGCCATCCAACCTGCAATCGGCTCATTTGGCCTTGGGCACTCGGTAACAGGTTCCCCCAAAATGGCGCAGTTTATCAACTATTAACCTGGCGTTTTTCAAAAGGAGATTTATGGCGACGCTATTGATCACCGTTCCTCACGTCACAAGCCACATTCTGCCTGCACTACCGATCGCAGAAGAATTAGTAAAGCGGGGGCACCGTGTTCTTATCCACACCGGCTCCCGTAACGAGGACAAAGTACGAGCGGCAGGGGCTGAGTTTATCTCAATGCCTGAATCCTGTGATATCGTTCATCGATTAAAGGCTTCTTCCGGGCGTATCCCCACCTGGCTACCCTTATTCCTCCGTCAGTTGCTGTACTTCCGTCACGAAATTCTGGCAATGATTCCAGGGATGATGGCAGAACTGGAAAGCCTGATCAGACAAGAACGGGTAGACTGCGTGATTGGCGACTATCTCGGATTTGGTGCCTCTTACGCCACAGAAAAACTTGGTATTCCCTACGTCACCTTAACGATGTCGTGGCCCGTCACCCCTAATGCAGAGGGAGTACCGCTGTTCGTCAACTCTTTACCCCTGCCCTCTCGCATGATTCATGGTCTAGTGAATCTGATCTTTCCTATTGGGCGAGTGCGCGGGCAAATGGGACTATCGCCGCGCCCCCAAAACGCGCCTGCTGAGTTTTTTGCTGTGATCGTTTCTAAAATGCTGAATTTAGTGACGATTCACCAGGAGTTTATTCCTGCTCTTCCCCTTCAGGAAAACCAGGTATTTATTGGGCCCACGGCTTCTCGGATGCCTGGCACCTCTGATGCACCCCCGTTTGGAGCCAGTCTGAAACCGGGTACTGTTCTAGTCAGCACAACCACATCCTACCAGCGGGACACAGGGCTATTTGGTCGCGTTCTAGAAGCCGTTGCTGCGATGGAAATTCCTGTACTGGCGACCTCCAGTAATCGTAAGGATGTCCCAGAAAAATTGGGAGAAAATGTTCGTCTAGAAACGTTTGTGCCATTTGATGAAGTGTTGCCCTATGTTAGCGCCATCATCACATCGGGTGGTTTCGGAACAGTGGGCAGTGCATTTAAATATGGCACTCCTATCCTAATTATTTCTGACCAAGGCGGAGATACATTGCCGACAGCACTTCGGGCTACAGAGCTTGGATTAGCTTATTACTTACCTACTAATAAGGCGACTCCCAAAGCTATTCGAGCTAAACTCCAAGCTTTGCTCCAGGATCAGGCATTACATGGGCGAGTCAAAGCATTGTCTGAACAGTTAAGTTCAATTAATTCTCCAGAACTGGCTGCAAATGCGATCGAAAATTTACTCAAGAATTCACAAACTCTAGAGGAAGCCGAAGTGGTCAAGGGACTGGCTGTGAGCTACTGATATTGCCTCTGGCTTCTTGCCTATAGGAGCGATCGCAGATTGTAAGGGCGCAGACATTGTGCCCTTACTCAGAAAATTATTGAGAATTGCCATACCTGGAACTCACATTGAGGGGAGAAACTATTGTTATGGTTGTAAATTTAGCAAACAGCTTGATTGAACAACGTCAAAGCATTGAGCCATTCCCTAAAGCTGCCAACCCCAGTATATTTGATGCGAAAGATCCAAGAATTTCTACCTTTGGAAGCACGGGCTATATTGGCAGTAGGTTTTGTGATTTCTATGCCAATGATGTGATTAAGATATTGAGAGACGACTATGAACCCAAGTCGAAAAATATCTTGTATTTAATCAGCACGACTCACAATCGCAACATCTTCACCAATCCACATTTGGATATTGATACTAACTTGAATGTGTTGATAGATGTTTTGGAGAAATGCAAGGATAAAGACATAATCTTTAATTTTGTCAGCACATCTCTTGTATATGGAGATTGCGAATTGCCAGCGGCTGAAAACACCTTTTGTAATCCCAAGGGCTTTTACGGAATTACCAAAAAATGCGCTGAGGATTTATTGATTTCATATTGTTTGACTTTCCATATCCCCTATCGCATCCTCCGTTTGTCTACCGTATATGGCAAATCCAATGTCAAGGAATGGGCTGAGAGAAATGCCCTTCACCTTCTGATAGAAAAGCTCAAGAGGGATGAACCGATAAAACTCTATTTTCATGGAGAATTTATACGAGATTATATCCATCTTGATGATGTTGTGAGAGCAATTGATCTGGTTGTTGAACAGGCACCACTGAATTCAATTATTAATATTGGCAGTGGCATGCCTTATCAGTTTATAGATTTGATTGAGAAAGCCAAGGCAATCCTAGGCTCTCAAAGTGTGATAGAGACTTGTCCTCCATCAGAATTTTATACAATTGCCCAGACAAAAGACCTATTTCTCGATATTGGAGAACTAAAGTCATTGGGTTTTGAACCCGCGATCGCTATTGAATCGGGAATTGCAGAACTGTGCAATTAGCAAAGTGCAATTAACAAAGCGCAATTAGCAGAGATGCAACAATTCTGCCCTTCAAACAAAAAGTGACATTATGCAGGAAAGCAATCCATCCGTACCCTTGTCAGTGGAGCAGCCATCTGGCAATCAAAAGGCAATTGTATTTATCTTCGTGATGGTTTGTTTTGACTTGCTATGTGCAGGGATAGTCATTCCAGTTATTCCAGCATTAGTTGGGCAGTTCAATCAAGATGCATTAGCGATCGGGCTTTTAGCAGTCACATTTTATTCAGCCCAGTTTATTTCAACTCCAGCTTTGGGTATCTTATCTGACCGGTATGGACGACGACCCGTTTTACTGATCTGCATTTTTGGTACAGGCGCGGGGTTCTTTCTATTTGGATTTGCCAATGCTCTCTGGATGTTGTTTGTCGGACGATTGATTGATGGGTTCACAGGGGGCAATATTTCCGTCGCTTTAGCCTACATTTCAGATCTGAGTTCTCCTGAAAATCGAGCCAAAAATTTTGGATTGATTGGGGCAGCGTTTGGCGTAGGATTTATTATTGGACCAGCGGTAGGTGGGCTTCTGAGTCTCATTAGTGTGCAGACTCCTGCCTTGGTAGCAGGTATTTTGTCGATCATCATCACTATTTTTGGATTCTTTTTTCTACCCGAAACCCTCTCTCCAGGAAAACGCCGCAAAGGCATTGCTCTAGAAGAATTAAGCCCCTTGAAACAAGTAGGAGATCTGCTCCGCCCTCGCACCCTGCGTCGCCTATTGTTCTCAAACTTTGCTCAAAATTTTGCCTTCAGTGGGCTGCAAACTAACTTCGTTCTATATACTTTTGTGCGGTTTGGCTTAAGCCCCCAACAAAACGGATTGATTTTTGCTTACATCGGGTTTCTGGCAGGTGTAATGCAGGGAGTGATTACTGGAAGGCTCGTGAAGCGATTTAGCGAGAAACATTTGGCTGTTACGTGGGTTGGGGCTAATGATGTTGGGGTATGCAGCATTGGCTCTGGCTGCGGAAGTTGGGTCTGTCTATGGGGCTATGACGTTGATTGCAATGGGTAGTGGACTGTCCAATCCAACGCTGAAGAGTATTATTTCACAACAAGTTTCTACAGAGAAGCAAGGCTCGATTTTGGGATCAACGCAGGCTGTTGACAGCATTGCCCTCATGCTGGGCCCCATTTGGGCAGGACTGACCTTTGACTACTTTGGCCCAACCTCCACCTATTGGAGTGGGATGGTGTGCTTGCTCGTTGCTGTGGGATGGGCAGCAAGTGCCCACGTTGAAAAAATCAGGACATATCAATGAAGAACAACTTGACCAGCTTACTCAATCGTTGCCCAAGAGCCGTGATGGACAAAGAGCCGTGATGGACAGTACTTAATGGATTGCGTTCAAAGAAATATTCACACTGCTCAAATTCAACAGATTAGTCAGATGATTTCCGTTCACGAAGTCGCTGCAATCTATCAAGCTTCTTAGCAGTTCTCTCAGACCAAAAACAGTCCAATTGTTTGTTTAATAGTTTAAAGAAGATCTATGACTTTACTCGACTCTGCACCATCTACTCTTTCAGGTTCCACTCGTACAATTCGTATTGGTTCTCGCAAAAGCCAGCTTGCCCTGATTCAGACCTATTGGGTACGGCAACAGCTTCAAATGAGTTTTCCTCATCTCTTATTTGAAGTCCATACCATGTCAACTCAAGGGGACAATATCTTAGATGTTGCCCTTGCCAAAATTGGTGACAAAGGACTCTTTACGAAAGAGTTGGAATCGAGCATGTTGAATCAGGAAATTGATTTTGCAGTTCACTCGCTTAAGGACTTACCCACTCGTTTACCTGATGGGTTAGTCTTAGCATCCATTACCCAACGGGAAAACCCAGCCGATGCCTTAGTGGTTCACAAAAAGTACAAAGATAGACAAATTGATACGCTTCCAGAAGGTGCCGTCATTGGTACATCTTCTTTGCGGCGGCTCGCTCAATTGCGGTATCATTTTCCACACTTGACGTTTAAGGATGTGCGCGGCAACTTGAACACGCGCATGGCAAAACTTGATGCTGGAGAGTATGATGCACTGATTCTGGCTGTGGCAGGGCTAGAGCGCTTGGAAATGAGCGATCGCATTCACCAAGTTTTACCGACTGATATTTCGTTGTACGCTGTAGGGCAAGGAGCATTGGGCATTGAATGTCGGGCTGACGATACCGAGGTGCTATCTCTCCTGAAAGCCATTGAACATGTCCCCAGCCGCGATCGGGCGATCGCTGAGCGGTCTTTTCTGCGAGAACTTGAGGGGGGTTGCCAAGTCCCCATTGGAGTTCATACTCAGCTAGATCACGATACGCTGACGCTAACAGGGTTAGTAGCCAGTGTTGACGGCAAACGTATGATCAAAGATGGAGTAACGGGTTCTGTGAGTGACGCAGAACATCTCGGTATCCAACTGGCTCAAATCCTACGTCAACAGGGAGCACAGGAAATTTTGGATGAGATTTTTCAGACGGTTCATCGCAGCTAATTGTCAGCCTGTAGGTTGAGTAGACGTAGAAAATTCAACATCTTTACTCCAGTGGGGTTGGGTGTTGCTCAATTCAACCTACGAAAAGTCCTTTACCTTCAATTACAATTATGTTTCCACTGCATCGCCCTCGTCGTCTTAGAAGCCATCCGCAACTGCGCCGGATGGTACGCGAAACTGTTTTGACCACTAACGACCTGATCTATCCCCTGTTTGCCGTACCGGGTGAAGGGATGGCCAAAGAAGTCAAATCGATGCCAGGAGTTTACCAGTTGTCGGTAGACAAAATTGTGGAAGAGGCTAAAGAAGTCTACGACCTGGGTATTCCTGCCATTATTCTGTTTGGCATTCCTGAAGATAAGGATTTAGATGCCACAGGCGCATGGCATGATTGTGGGATTGTCCAAAAGGCAGCGACTGCCGTCAAACAAGCCGTTCCAGACTTAATTATCATTGCCGATACCTGTTTGTGTGAGTATACCAGTCATGGGCATTGTGGCTATTTAGAAACGGGCGACCTGACTGGGCGCGTCTTGAATGACCCAACCCTAGAATTGCTGAAAAAAACTGCCATTTCTCAAGCCCAAGCAGGGGTGGATATCATTGCTCCTTCGGGGATGATGGATGGATTTGTGCAGGCAATTCGCATGGGATTGGATGAATCTGGATTTGAAGATATCCCGATTCTTTCCTATGCTGCCAAATATGCATCGGCTTATTACGGGCCTTTCCGCGATGCGGCAGATTCGACTCCCCAATTTGGCGATCGCCGCACTTATCAAATGGACCCTGGCAATACCCGCGAAGCCCTCAAAGAAATTGCTCTGGATGTGGCTGAAGGGGCAGACATGCTAATGGTGAAGCCAGCCCTGGCGTATATGGATATTATTTGGCGCGTCAAAGAAGCCAGCCATTTGCCCGTGGCAGCTTACAACGTGTCGGGTGAATATGCCATGGTGAAAGCTGCCGCACTCAACGGTTGGATTGATGAGGAGCGGGTAGTGATGGAAACGTTGACCGGCTTTAAGCGGTCTGGTGCTGACTTGATTTTGACTTACCATGCCAAAGATGCTGCCCGTTGGTTAGCGAAGTCATAGCAACTCGCCGCATCAGAAGCTTCGTGCTGCGGCGATATCCTCAAATATTTACGTTTATGGAGATTGCGCTGAAATGATCACAACCGCTTCGATTCCCCAAACCACTCCATCCCCATCCTTACCACCTGTTGATGCCAAGGAGAAGGTCAGCCAGTTCATGAAACAGTTGCAAGATACGATTTGTCAGGATTTGCAACGGCTCGATGGTGCAGGCAAATTTCAAGAAGATGCCTGGGAACGCCCTGAAGGGGGTGGAGGGCGATCGCGCGTTATTCAAGATGGCAGAATTTTTGAACAAGGTGGCGTCAATTTCTCTGAAGTTTGGGGTTCACATTTGCCACCCTCAATTTTGGTGCAGCGACCTGAAGCAGCAGGGCATCCATTCTATGCCACTGGGGTTTCCATGGTATTGCATCCACGCAATCCTTACATTCCTACCGTACATCTCAACTACCGCTATTTTGAGGCTGGCCCGGTCTGGTGGTTTGGAGGCGGTATTGATTTAACCCCTTATTATCCATTTGCGGAAGATGTAATTCATTTCCACAATACCCTCAAGCAAGCTTGTGAGAATCACCATCCTGAGTATTACCCTACGTTTAAACGTTGGTGTGATGAGTATTTTTATTTGAAGCATCGTCAAGAGACTCGCGGTGTAGGAGGCATCTTCTTTGATTATCAAGATGGACAGAGTGGAGAACTCTACCGAGGTTCAGACGAAAGTGGCCCAGCAGCGGCTCACAGTGCCAAAGTCGGAGCGATCGAGGGGCGTACCTGGGATGATCTCTTCCAATTTGTTCAGAGCTGTGGACAGGCTTTTTTACCTGCTTACTTGCCCATTGCAGAACAGCGGCAGTCGATTGAGTATGGCGATCGCCAGCGGAATTTCCAGATGTATCGTAGAGGCCGATATGTGGAATTCAACTTGGTTTATGATCGGGGAACGATTTTTGGTCTGCAAACCAATGGACGGACAGAATCAATTCTCATGTCCCTGCCGCCTTTAGTACGCTGGGAATATGGCTATAAACCAGAACCTAATACGCCCGAAGCTGAATTGTATGAAACCTTTCTCAAGCCGCAAGATTGGGTAAATAGGTTAGTTCCTGTTAACGAATAGTAGTCCTGAATAGAGTATGGGCGGTGTATCGCCCATACTCCACCTGCCAACTGAACTTGTCAATTGACATTGAGGACTACTGTAGGAAGTCCGTAAACATTCTCTCACAGGACTCCATATGAACTTCCAATCGTTATCAAAACCTGCAAATCGATGGGTGCTTGTCCTGATCCTCTCTGCAACTGCCGTCTCCAGCGTCATTGTTGTTTATGGTATCTCCCAAGCCAATCAGACGCCTAAACCCGATGTAGTTGCGGCTCAGCCTACTCCTTCTCCAACTCGGAAAATTACTGCCCTTGGACGGCTAGAACCAGAACAGGAGGTGAGCAAAGTATCTGTTCCAGCTACGTTGAGCAATGACCGTGTGGCTCAACTGCTGGTGCAACGGGGCGATAGCGTTGAGGCTAATCAAGTCATCGCCATCATGGATTCACGAGATCGTTTGCAAAATGCTTTGCTTGAAGCGCAGGCGCAAGTCAAGATTGCTCAGGCAGAATTGGCGAAGGTGAGAGCGGGCGCGAAATCCGGGGAGATTGCGGCGCAAAATGCTGAGGTGGTTCGCATCCAAGAAGAGCTAAAGGGCGAAACCGCTACGCAGCAGGCGACCATCGCTCGTTGGCAGGCTCAAGTGGATGTGGCTCAGGCTGACTATGATCGCTATTCGCTACTGTATCAGGATGGTGCGATCGCAGTTTCAGACCTGGATCAACGGCGTTTGACTCTAGAAACAACCCAGGCTCAGCTCAAAGAAGTCAAAGCCCAACAAAGTCAGAGTATCAATACGCTTCAGGAACAAATTACACAAGCGAGGGCTACCCTAAACCAGGTGTCTGAGGTGCGCCCAGTGGATGTGCAAGCTGCCGAAGCTGAGATTGACAGAGCGGTTGCATCTGCCAGAAAAGCTGAAGCTGATTTAGAGGAAGCCTACATCCGTGCGCCCATGGCAGGTCGTGTTTTTGAGATCTCTGCCAAACCTGGAGAAGTCGTAGGTGAGAACGGCATTGCCGAGATTGGACAAACCGATCAAATGCAAGTTGTGGCAGAAGTTTATCAGACTGATATTCAAAAATCCGTGCGGGTCAGCCGGTCACGGTTACCAGTGAATCATTTTCTGGAGAACTGCGCGGCACGGTTCGTTTGATTGGACTACAGGTGACGCAGCAGGAAGTGGTTAGCGGTCAAGCAGGAGAAAACCTCGACCGGCGAGTCGTTGAAGTTAGAATTCGGCTTAATCCAAAAGATAGCCAACGAGTTGCTAATTTAACGAACCTGCAAGTCCAGGTGGCGGTTCAACCTAATTAAAACCCCTGATCGATCCTCTTGAGCTTTAAAATCATGTTTCGTAGAACACCCCTAGCATGGCTACAAATTAGTCGTCAAAAAGCACGTCTGCTCGTTGCTACAGCCGGAATTGCTTTCGCCGATCTGCTGATGTTTGTGCAGCTTGGCACTCAGGATGCTTTATTTGATTCGCAAGTTCGTCCCTATGC
>JAAUOQ010000498.1 GCA_012034795.1 Leptolyngbyaceae cyanobacterium CRU_2_3 | reverse complement strand
CGGTTTGGCATCAGCCATATCACTGCTGCTTCACTGAGCGATTTTGACCAGTTTCCCTCCTACCGCTCAACTGCCAGGATGCCCGATCTGCATGTCCTGGCAGCAGCCTGTGCTGAATGCAATTTCAATATTCAGGTGAATGGGAAATTGTATCAGTTTGCCAATCTGCCCTTTACCGCGTCTGAGATCACCAACCTAGCTGAGGATATTCCTGGAACGCGAACGCTGCTCAATCGAGCTTTTACTCCGGATACAGTCTCGTTGATGCGGCAGTATGCGATCGTTCACCTCGCCACTCATGCTGCTTTCGTACAGGGCAAACCCGATGATTCTTTTATTGTATTTGGTGACGGAAAATCTGTGTCTCTTAGAGATATTCGCAACTGGAACTTATCTAATACCGACTTAGTTGTACTGAGTGCCTGTGAAACGGCAGTAGGTGAGTCAACGTTGGGCAGCGGTGTCGAAATTCTGGGCTTTGGCTATCAGATGCAACTCACTGGTGCTAGAGCGGCGATCGCTTCTCTTTGGCAAGTCAACGACGGAGGCACTCAAGTGCTGATGAACGCTTTCTACACAGCCCTAGGACAAGGGATGACTAAAGCCGAAGCACTACGGCAGGCACAGGTCGCTTTGATTAAGCAAGATCTAGCAGGGGTGGGCGATCGACGTGGCTGGATTGAAGTAGTCAACACCCGCACTGGCTTACCACAAACGATTAGCAACAACCTCAGCCATCCTTACTACTGGGCACCTTTTATCCTGATTGGCAACAGCTTATAATTTTTTACTCCATCATTTTTTACTCCATCTTACTATGCTTGTCTGTGTCATCGTTCAATCCTTTTTAACTCATAATGCTATATCTTATGTCTTCTATCAAACGCCGCCATTTTTTGCACAGAGCTGGTTCCACTTTAGCGGCGATCGGGCTCAGTCAGTTTGATTTTTTGTACCAAGCCGATCGCTATGGTCGTGTCGTAGCTCAAAGCACACACCGTAAACTTGCCTTGTTGGTTGGGATTAACCATTACCAGGGAGGAATCCGAAATTTAAACGGATGCCTTACTGATGTAGATTTACAGAAATATCTACTCATCCATCGCTTTGGGTTTGATCCAAAAAATATTTTAGAGATCACTAACAGAACTCTAGATCAACCAACCCGTGAAAATATTCTTACTGCTTTTAGGGAGCATTTGATTAAGCAAGCTAAACCTAATGACGTTGTAGTTTTTCACTACTCTGGACATGGAGCTTTAGTTCGCGATCCAAATCCTATCCGTGATGAAAACTATGATGTGAATAATAATGAGGTCTGTCAGAACAGCATCTGTCAATTCAATGGCACGATTGTGCCAATGGATGCTTCTGCAATTAGCGAAACAGATTCAGAAATTGTCGTGCCAGACATTATGGGACGTACCTTATTTTTGCTAATGTCTGCCATTCAAACTGAGAACCTCACTGTGATTCTTGATAGTTGTCATTCTGGTGCGGGTACGAGAGGAAACGTTGTGGTTCGTGCTGCTGATCGCGCGACTCGCTATGAGCAAAGCGCTATACCAAGCCCAGCAGAATTAGAATATCAAGAGCAGCTACGATCGGAGTTAAATTTGTCACTGTCTGCATTTCAGCAAGCGAGACAGCAGGGCATCGCCAAAGGCGTAGCGTTGGGTTCTGCCCAGCGAAACCAGGAGGCAATCGATACCACAATTGGAGATGACATTTATGCAGGTGGATTTACCTATTTACTAACCCGTTATCTCTGGCAACAAACTAGTAACGATGCTGCTGCGACCGTCTACCCAAGACTGGCGCTGTCCACCAATAGCCTGGCGGAAATGAAACGTAGGATGAGTCAGATCCCAATATTTGAATACAAGCCCAACAGCAATAATGACCGTCAGCCGCTGTACTTCCTCCAGGCAAGCTCAATGCCATCGGAAGCAGTAATCACAAAAGTTGATAGTCACGATCAAATTGAATTTTGGCTAGGCGGGGTAGCATCTCAAAGCCTTCAGAGTCAGGGTAAGGGGAATACATTCGCAATATTAGATGCAACTGGAACAGCCATTGGCGAAATTGAACAAACCGGCCGCAAGGGGCTGTATGGCTACGGTAAATTGACGAGCAACAGATCTCCAGCAGTAGAACCTCCAGCAGTAGAAGTTAATCATTTGCTACGAGAAAGGATTGTCGGGTTACCTGCCTGATCTGACGCTGAAGATTGGGGTTGATGCATCGCTATTCAGCGAAATCTCGGTCATCAGCCATGCCCTCGGCGCAATTCAATACATACAAATGGTATCTGTCAACCAAGAGCAGGCGATCGATTGCTTGATTGGGCGCTTTATACCTGCCCACCAGTCTTCCGCCTCTTCGAGAACGAACTTACCACCCGTGGGTAGTATTGGACTATTTACTCAAGACTTGAGCCTGCTCAATTCAGCGTTCTTTGGTCGGGCAGACGAACCTGCCGTTGATGCGGTCAACCGTCTTAAACCAACGCTCAAACTGTTATTAGTGGAGAAAATCTTTGAGGATTTGGCTGCGACGTCATCGAATTTGCATATCCAGGGAGAGATTTTTTCCGCTAGTGGACAAGGACCCAGAATTCAAATTTCTAGTCGCGCTGATGGGGAGAACAATCGCCCTTTAATTCGGGCGATCGCCTCCTCATCGCAAGCATTCAAGGCAGGAGATGCACTGCAACTTCAGGTTGAGAATTTGGAAGAACGAGAAGTCTACTTAAGCTGTTTAATGATTGATGATACGGCTAAACTTACCGTCTTGTACCCACTAGCGGGTGAGGGTTTCAATGCTCCAGAAGAAGCGGGTCGTATGGGTAAACGTAGCAGTATAGCCAACATTTTGGTTGTGCCACCGCCCAATACAGTTGAGTTAAGGCTGAGAGGATCAGGGTTTTTAACGCTGTTAATGTTGATCAGTACTGCACCATTACGTACTACTTTAAAAGCCTTACAGACGATCGCTGAAGCTCGTGGGATCAGAGGATTTCAAAACCTTGAGGAAGATGAACCTAACCAGGTAATTGACCATTTGTTGAGTGATTTGAGCGAGATGTCTCGCAGTGCTGAAACTGGACAAGTGCCTGGAGGAGATCTCTCATTGAATACAAATATGCTGACCGCATTCTCAACCGTGATTCAGATTCAAGAGTAGAAATATGATACCAATTTAAACGGTATCCACGACAGATAGAGCGTCCAGAATAAAGGAATAACCCGTGATGGAAGCAACAACTTCGGACGATAACTCAGACAAGAGTTGATCCACTTTGGTTTGCAGTTGCTC
>JAAUOQ010000074.1 GCA_012034795.1 Leptolyngbyaceae cyanobacterium CRU_2_3 | reverse complement strand
CATTGCAGAGGTTTACGCCCTCGCAGATGATGCTGCTAATGGTGCGGTGGTGCTTATGAGTGGCATGGTTCGCAACCAGACGGACGGTAAACCCGTTGTATCGCTAGAATATCAGGCCTATGAACCGATGGCGATCGAGGTCTTTAAGCGAGTAGCCGCAGAAATTCGCCAAACCTGGACGGATGTGACTCATGTGGTAATTCACCATCGCACTGGGAAACTAGAAATTGGCGAAGTCAGTGTTTTAGTAGCGGTAGGCTGTCCGCATCGCACTGAGGCATTTGCGGCTTGTCAATATGCGATCGACACTCTAAAGCACAATGCCCCCATCTGGAAAAAGAGTGGTATAGCGCGCCAGATGGTACTCTTTCAAGTAGTTGGGTTAGTATTGGCGCTTGTGAGCAAAAAGAAAATTGCTGAAATACCTGAGACGGTAGCCTACACCTGCGCGTCGTCGTGATTAAAGAATACCGTTGCAAAAGGACGCATCGCCATGATGCGCCCTTTGACACCTCGTTCGTTCATTTTACCAGGACAGTGCGTTGGAGCCGTTGACTATTGCGCTGGAGCAACCGTCGCTTGTACAGCAACGCTACTAACACCCTTGATCTCTCTTGCGAGTGGCTCAATCTTGCTCAGTTGGTCTTGCGTCTGCACCGTTCCAGAGACAGTCACCACTCCATCCTCAGCATCTACAGCAAGCTGACCATTAGGAATATTTGCTTCCAACTTGCTGCGAACTTCACTTTCTAGATCGCCATCAGCTCGGTCAGCGTCACCTCCAGTGATATTATTACGCTGTTCGCGAGCGCGGATGTCTGAATCTAGCTGTTGTTGGCGGACGCTACTTTGAGCGTCATCTTGTGCAGTTTGAGTCTCACCCGCCGTAGGAACCTGACCGTTTTGATCGGTCGAATTAGGCGCATCAGATGTGGTCTTAGCGGTGGTGCAAGCCGATGCAGTCACCATTAGAAATCCACTCAGCATTAAGGCCACTAGTTTGTTCATATTGTCAATCCTCAAAATATAGTTCAGGTTGGTCTTGTGATGTACGAGAGTGGAGCTTAGCTTGCTAGACCAAGGGATCTCGACGAGGAACTGAAGCACTAGTGGTGGAAACTGATCTCTGAGCGGAAGGGTCGTAGATGCCCCAGTCTTGAATGCCGCCCCGGTTGAGGATCAATTCAGCCCGGCGAATTTCTTCATCAGAGCCGTCCAACATGACTAAGTATTCGCCGCGAGATACTCGATCGCTGTATGCTCTGGCTCGGTCTTCAGGAATTCCCAAACCTACCAGACCTCCAATCAAGCCACCTGCCGCTGCCCCAATTACACCGCCCGAAACTGCGGTAGCGAGCGCTGTTGCGGCTGCGCCTCCTAACATAATGGGACCAATGCCAGGAATGGCAAGAGCGCCCAAACCCACCAATAGACCGGTCAAACCGCCTAATGTACCGCCAGCGACTGCACCTGTTTTGACACCTTCGTCTGCTTCAGTATTATGGGCGGCACGTTGGCTGGCATCGGAAAGGCGATCGCTAGCATCTGCACCTGCCACTTCGCTATGGCGATCAAGGTCGCGTCCTACAACCGAAACTCTATCCATCTGAAATCCGCTGTCTCTCAGTTCCCGCAGGGCAGCCTCGGCCGCTTGGTGAGTTGTGAATGTGCCTACAGCGCGCTTGTGATGTCCTAAAACCATTGTTTCCTCCGGCCACCCTGCAAACACAAATGCATGCACAGGTGGATTGATTTTGTAGTGTACGTTGCTATTCTTGCTTTAGTCTTGCCAAACTCCCATCAGCAGGAAGAGATATCATGACTCAGTCTTTGTAGGGAGATGAGTGAAGCACGGCTCAGCCATAAATTCCCAATTTTGTCTTTTGCAGAGGCGCTAAAGTGGTTTTATACGGTGCTTTTATAAGCGGTTCTATAGCGAATGGTTACGATGCTCAATCAGGGTTGGGTTTATCAGGAACAGGTCGATCGCTGCCATGCAGGGCTAACACTTTTGTCCTATTACACGCAGCGGTATCGTCACTCTAGCCAGACAGAATGGCAAGAGCGCATTGCATCAGAACAAATTTTGTTGAATGGCCAACCCGTCGTGGCTGAAACCATCCTGCAAAAGGGACAATTGCTGACCTATCACCGTCCTCCTTGGGAAGAACCGGAGGTGCCATTGTCGTTTGCAATCCTCTACGAAGATGCCGATTTGCTCGTGATTGAAAAGCCTTCAGGCCTGCCGGTGCTCCCAGGGGGTGGTTTTCTAGAACATACGCTGTTGCGGCAACTCCAGCGACAATACCCCCAAGAAACCCCTGTCCCCATTCATCGATTGGGGCGCGGCACTTCTGGACTGATGCTAATGGCGCGATCGCCCCTGGCAAGAGCTAATCTCAGCCAGCAAATGCGCCAGAGCACTGCTTGTCTGTCTCGTGAACACCCCATTCGCAAGGTTTATCTTGCCCTTGTGGGTTCTGGAGATTTGCCCGATTGCTTTACCCTGACCCATGCGATCGGTAAAATTCCTCACCCTATTTTAGGGTATGTGTATGGGGCAACGGCTAACGGACAATTTGCCCATAGTGAATGTCAGGTTGTGAAGCGCACTGTCAACACTACGCTCTTAAAAGTCACCCTCTTCACAGGACGACCCCACCAGATTCGGATTCATTTGTCCGCCGCAGGCTATCCCTTATTGGGTGATCCCCTTTATGGCGTTGGCGGCGTACCCCTGCTTCACGCAGTAGATGAAAAATATACAACAGGCGAAAAATTGCCAGTGCCTGGAGATTGTGGCTACCACCTTCATGCCTATCAACTCTCTTTTACCCATCCCCGAACCGATCAACCGATCAATCTAACCTGTCCGCCACCACCAGGATTTGGTGAAGGGTGTGAATGTGAGGCAACCTGAAAGTTTACATTTCTTGGACGCAGGTAGATAGATGCAAACAGATCGTCGCTTCTTAGAGAAGGCGACGATCGGGCAACACTGAATTGATTAATGCTGACCAGCACTAGCTGCTTTTTTTGAGGGGCGATCGGCGACACTTAAAATCTGACTGATCAGGACAATCATAGTCATCTATCTCAAGGAAGCATTTCAGAAGCCGTTGGAACTCATGGGGTGAAAACTTAAGGATATCGGCTTCAATTTGGTTACTCGTCAACATTGTGCTACCAATCCTCAAATCTGTCCTAATTTAGCTGCCAATTTTCACCCTTTAGCATCCAATGGTTATGAGTCCACTAAATCTTTTTTTATGCACAAAACTTTCCGATCACCAGTCGAGCTAGCGTCCTCTACAATTTTAATTAAGCAATCTATCAGCTTAATAGGTTGAATTGTCAGGTTAGTACTCTCTCTAGTGAGCTACGAGAACCCGAAATCCCTCGAAATCACAAGTGGGGGACTGGCAGACATCAGAAGACTGGCTAGAGCCGTTATCGGCTGGCATCTCGGCCATTTGCCCATTCCAAGATACTTGTTCATCCCAAGATACTTGTTCATCCCAAGATACTTGTTCATCCCAAGACATTTGAGCAGGCATGCTTGGTGCAGTTTGTACTGCTGCCGATCGTTGATTTCGAGCAGCAGACATTCTACCCATTAGCTGCCGCCGCCCTGACGCAGGCAATTCTGTGAGATTTCGGTTGGGGATGACTGGACGAGCCGGTGCCGCCAGAGTTGCTGATGCCGCAGGACGGTTGGGTGTCGTATTGGGCTTGGGTGAATTTTGTGCCGTTGAATCCGGATTTGGAGTAGCTGCGTATTGTGAGGGGGACCATTCTAGGGGCACAAACTCCGGCACTGGCGAATCAGCTAATCCACTGGAATTAGGAGCGATCGCCCGATCTGACATGAGTCTATCGTTAGGATTCGCAGCAATAGGTTCTGCCCATCGTAGCGCTTGGCTACGATTGATTGGCAAACTAGCTACTGTTGCAACCTCGATCGACGGCAGCGTTACATCACTTTCTATAAGGGATGGAACTGAGGGAATGTTAGCGATGACGGCGACTGCGTCAGCCGATGCCAGATTTTCTATCTTGACTGGCTCGTATAACTTTGCTGTGGCTAGCTGCAAGTGAGCCTGGACGGGAGCACTCTGATATAGCATCGAACCTTGCAGAGATTTGAGGGCAGTGATGACACCCTTCCAATCTCCTTTGTCTTTGGCTACAGTAGCCCGACGCAGCACGTCCGCTTCTTGATTCCAGCGATTTCGGGCTTCTGTTGCGCGGGCATATTGCTGGCTATTCGTGGGGATAGCATCCAGCATCCACATCGCCATCTGAAGATTGGCTTGTTTGTATTGGCTGCCAGCGCGTTGGAATAACTCTTGTACCCATCCTTCTTGAAGTTGAAGTGCTTCCCCATAAAAGCGACTGTTTTTGGGGATTCCTGCAACGGTAGTAATTGCATCTCCAAGTTGATTACTACTCGCAACCGCTCGTGCCTGTTTGAGTAGGCGATCGTAGGAAACTTCCATTTCCTGGGGTAACGGCTTTGAGCTATCTACACTGTCAGCCAATGCAGACATGTTGAGAGCGGATGGATGCGTCCAACCATAAATTGCCATCGCGGAGGACACGATCGCTCCACTACCTAATAGCCAACGGTTCATAGTTAAGACCTCATCAATGGAAAGTTGGACACACCAATGCTGAATGAATCTCTAGATCAATCTCAATCAATCTCGAATGTTGTATGAGAAGTGACATTCATCTATACATTGCTTTAGGTAATCAACCGGAATCTTGCCCTTCAACTGATCGCCTGTAAGTTTCATAGAAAATCCATGAGACTTACAGGCGAGATCAAGCTCGTTAACCCAGAGCGAAGTTAGCAGCCGTCAAGGTAGCGATATTGGACAGTCCGGTAGCACCGTTCTGATTGGCCAAGTTAGCCAGGACACTGATATCACCGCCATTAGCCAGGTCTTTGGAGTAGACGATGCGAGTCAATTGCAGTGTGGAGTTGAAGTAGGCAAACAAGCCCTCTTTAGCGGTGATGTTGTTGTTATTGGCGATCGCTCTTGCCGCAGCTCCAGCCGCAGCGAAAGCATCAGTCAAAACCAGCACATTACCATTAGCAAGCTGAGCAGCAGCGCCTTTCTGGAAGTTCAATCCAGTTACCACTAAATCAGATCCATCCAAGACAAATTGATCATCAGCAATGGTAAAGTCTGCAATAATGTCCGGGGTATTCAAGGCATTAATGCCCGTCGTTCCAGCCGGAGCAGCAGTCCCGTTGGCGAAGACATCACCGTTATACACAAACTGGTCCCGACCCGCGCCGCCTGTCAAGTTATCCCGACCAACACCCCCAACCAGAGCGTCGTTGCCGTTACCCCCTGTGAGAGTGTCATCGCCCAATCTGCCATCAAGGGTGTCGTTGCCATCTGTGCCGGTCATTGTGTTATTGGCAGCATCCCCAAATAGCGTGTCGCCGTTTCTGCTATCAACAAGCCCCAAGCTGCTGTTCTCAGCAGCCCCTACCAGGTTAAAGTTGGCGAGTGTGAAGTTGGCGATGTTTGCCAGTCCAGTCGCACCGCTCTGGTTAGCCAAGTTCGCTAACACACTAATGTCGCCCCCATTGCCCAAGTCTCTGGAGTAGACCAGACGAGTGATTTGTAGCGTGGTGTTGAAGTAAAGAAATACCCCTTGTCTGGCGGTGACGTTGGCGTTGTTGGCGATCGCCCTTGCCGCAGCTCCAGCCGCAGCAAAGCCGTTGGTGAGAACAATCACATTACCGTTGGCAATATTAGCGGCTGCTCCTTTTTGGAAGCCCAGAGCACCAATGCCCATTCCTGCTGCATCCAGAACAAATTGGTCTTCTGCAATGGTGAAGTCTGTGATGATATCGGGTTGATTCAAGGCATTGAGTCCAGTGGTTCCAGCCGGGGCTGGTGTCCCGTTGGCAAAGACGTTGCCCTCATAGACAAACTGGTCTCGACCCGCGCCGCCCGTTAGGTTATCTACACCTGCGCCACCCGATAGTCCATCAGTGCCAGCGCCACCATTCAGGGTGTCAGCCCCCAGACCACCATTCAGGACATCGTTGCCAGCGCCGCCATTGACTCTGTCATCTCCAGCTTCGCCATCCAACAGATCATTACCGGTACCGCCTGCCATGGTGTCATTGCCGACTCCACCCATCATGACATCGTTACCGCTATCTCCCATCATCTGATCGTTGCCAGCTTTACCCATCATGGCATCATCGCCATTCCCGCCTTTAAACCGGTTACGTTGGGCAGTTCCAGAAAATATGTCAGTACCAGGAGTTCCTCTAAAGATCTGCCGCTGCCTGACAGGACGACTAATCTGGTTATTTTCCAATAAAGCCGAAAGCGCGTTTAGAACTAATTGTGTGGTAAGGCTCATAGTGTCTCCCAATGTGGTTGAATTCTGAATAGTGGTAGCTTCAACTGCAAAACAGCAGTAATCCATGCCGACCAAAAAGCTGCCGCAGTTTTGGGTAAGCCCATTCTGTTTCTCGGAAGGAAAGTTACATAACTCAGTGAGTAACCTCAGTGAGAGTCAGCGGCTTTAAACTTGACATGCCACACTCAGGTACGAGGCATACTGGTTATTCGGATTGCGTGAATTAGCTGGGTTCGTGAAACTGGCTACCTTGATGACTGACTACCTTGATAACTGAACCGTCTAAGACTGAGTTACCTAAGACTGAATTGCCCGAAACTGGATTGTTTAAAGTATTCATTATTGCATCTGCACTTTCATTTCCAGCGCCGTGCTTTGCTCATTATAACCAAGTTAAATATCGCGTCAATGGCGATTGAGCCATTTTTGAGCTAATTAGAATCAGTTTTTCTAATCTAGTTCTAATTAGAATTCGTAATTTGGATACCGGCTATCTCCTATGATATAGTCTAAACGAGGATGGTGCGCTACTGCTTCTAAAGTTCTAAAATTTTTTTGTAGGTTGAACAGTTAAGTTGGATAGGCATAGCTCTAGCTGGGCTGGCTGGATTCAGGAGTGCGTGTCCCTGTTGCTTACGGAAGTTCGCCTGCGGTACGGGAACATAATCTATGGGTATTTTGAAGGTTGGCGATCGCCTGTTTAATGGCGATCAAATTATTTCTGCTCTAGTCCAGTACAAACTCTTGGAGACACTAGTGGGGCATGTGTTGTTGGACAAAGTGCTTGAAGAAGTCCCTTTGACCCAACAAGAAGTGGTTCAGTCCCTCCTGGGGTCACCCAATGTCGAAGTGCCAGAAGATTTTCAGGGGTTTTTAGCGGAGTGGTGTCAGCAGAGAAACGTGACGCGAGAATACTTTAATAACGTGCTACTGAGGGAGTTACGCATCGGAAAATTCAAGGAAAATTTTTTTGCCCATCAGATTGAGTCGGAGTTTCTTCACAATAAACTGAATTTTGATCAGGTAGAGTATTCGCTGATTCAATTTACCGATTTATTACTGGCACAAGAGGTCTATTTTCAGCTTCGCGACGATGACGCAGACTTTGGGCAGTTGGCTCAACAATATTCATTGGGCAGCGAGCGTCTATCTGGGGGATGGGTGGGTCCAGTTCCCATGTCTACATTGCCGCCTGATGTGGCAATGCTGTTTCGTAGTGGAGAAAGGGGTGCTATTTATGGTCCTGTACCAGTAGGCGATCGCTTCTGGATTGTGCGGCTAGAGCATCTTGCTACCGCCCGGCTGACAGAAGCAACGCGGGAAACTTTGATGAATCGCCTCTATACCCAATGGCTCAATGTTCAGGTGCAGGCATTGATTTCTCAACCGGGGGCAATTGCCATGCAAGCGGATACTCCCCAGGAATCTCCAGTATCGTCCTTAGAAATGAGTAATTTATAGCAGTTGAGGGTTCACGGCAATGGCTGAAATTGATGCCCAGGTTAGTCAACTGCTTCGGCAGTTTTTTGAAACATGGCCTTTCAATCACATCCCCGCTGAAATGCGGAAGCCGGTAGCGTTGAAATTGCAGCTATGTTCTTTTCGTCCAGGGCAGTTCATTTGTCCTCCTAACGAATTGCCCTCGGCAGTTCATTGTATTGTTCAGGGACGAGTACGAATTTTGGGTGCTATGTCTTATCAAAGCCCAACGCTGGCTGTAGTCAGTACCGGTGCAGTCGTCGGTTGGGATAGTTTGTTGCGTCGCGTAGCCGGTGGTTCGGTGCGGGCGGCTGGTTCGGAAAATGCTGCGGACAGTGAGCAGGAAGTTCTGACGATTGCCCTCCCTGCCGATGAGTTTGAAAAGCTAGCACTCCAACATTTGATGCCTGCATTGGCACAGCAGGTGAGTCTACCCGAACTCTTCGATACTCTGTCCTGCTTTTTATCGACGATGCCCTCTCGCTTCTCTGGAGTTAACCTCAAGGATGTCGTGCAGTACATTGAGCAGGAACAGTTAGCGATTCTGCATAACTGGCGTCCTGATCAACCTGGAGATTTATTTTCTCAATCTTTTGCTGAGCAAATTTGGCTGGTCAGTGGAGGTGCCTCTGTCAATGTCCCCATTGGCACGCCAATCACCAATCCCAATCAACTCCAACAAATTCGCCCATCCCTCTTTCCAGTTCGCTTAATTGGGATTGAACGCAGCTTTTTGGCGTCGGCACTGCTGAGTGGGGCCATCCCAAATAACGAGATAGTTCAGCCATCTAGCAACATCCCACTATTAGCAGGAAATGAGGACTGGAGCCAGCCCCCCATTATTGTCGAAACAACTGCTCTGGCTGCACCAACTGTCTCCGTATCGCCCCATGAGGCATCAACCCGCATTAAATCCTATCCGATTCGGCGATCGCCTGCTCCAGAGCTAGCAGAAGATTTGATTGCCTGCTTCGGGATGATTTGCGAATTTTTGCAGGTGCCCTATCGTCCAGATACGATGCGTCGATTGTTGAAGCAGCGATCGCTCGACCAATTTGAGCAACTTGATCTGTGTGTTCGGATTGCCCAAGCCATTGGTTTAGAGGGGCAGGTGGTTCACTTTACCCCCACAGCCGGTGGGCTGAACCGCTTAACCCTACCAGCAATTGTCAGTTGTGATGATGTCTTGACCGTGGTATACGAGGTGACGCCTACTCTCATCACTGTAGGATCGCCTCGTACAGGACTGGTGCGGTTGCCTCCCGCCCAGTTTGCAGAGCGCCTTACCCCAGATAGTGCCCCTTCACTCACCAGTCCAACCGCCACCTGCGATGCTGTTGTCATAGAGCGGCTGTCTCGGACGCCCACCAAACGCTTCGGATTTGGTTGGTTCCTGCCGATGCTCACAGCCCAGAAAGGCGTTTTATTCCAGGTCTTGATTGCCTCTATTTTTATTCAAGTGCTGGGGTTAGCCAATCCACTGTTGGTGCAACAGGTCATCGATAAAGTGATCATCAATGCCAATTTGGGAGTCATTCCCATGTTTGGTGTGTTGCTAATCATGTTTGCCTTCCTAGAAGGGGTGCTGACGATTCTCCGGATATATCTGTTTGCCAGCACAACTACGCGCCTAGATCTGCGCTTGAGCCTGCAAATTGTTCGTCACATGTTGCGGTTACCTCTGAACTTCTTCGAGCAACGCCAGGTCGGAGAATTATCAGCACGGCTGGCTGAATTGGAAAAAGTTCGTCAGTTTTTGACGGGTACGGCATTAACCGCAGTGCTGGATGTCATATTTTCGTTGATATATGTCGGAGTGATGTTCATCTATAGCTACACGCTGACGATTTGCGTGCTCCTAACCATTCCTGTCATTGTTGTTTCAACGCTGCTCGTTGCTTCTATCCAAGAGAAATTGCTCCGCACCAAGGCCGATCATGGGGCTAAAGTCCAATCCTACTTAATCGAAGTGCTCGGTGGGATCTTTACCGTTAAAGCCCAAAACATGGAATCTTTGGTGGAAGCGACTTGGCGCGATCGCTACGTCAATTACATCGGTAGCGGCTTCACAACTTCAACCGTTGGGACAATCTTTGGATCGTTCAACCAATTTATTAATACAGTCAGTAGTTTTTTAGTACTGTGGGTAGGCGCGAGCCAAGTTGTAGAAGGGCAACTCAGCTTGGGGGGTTGATTGCCTTTCGGATTCTGGCAGGGTACGTTACCGGGCCCATGATCCGATTGTCAGGTCTGTGGCAGAATGTCCAAGAAACCTCCCTGTCCATGGATCTCCTCTCAGATATTGTGGATTCTCCGGCCGAAGAGTTGCCCGAACAGGCTGGCAATGTGCAAATGCCCCTTTTGACCGGGCATGTTGAATATCGGGATGTCACGTTTGGGTTTGCCCCAGGACAGCAGCAACTCTCTAACGTTAGTCTCAAAATTAAGGCTGGTTCATTTGTGGGAGTTGTCGGACAGAGCGGGTCGGGGAAAAGTACGCTGATGAAACTGCTACCTAGACTCTATACCCCCAATAGCGGCAACATTTTCATTGATGGATTTGATGTTAACAAGGTCAAGTTAGATTCGCTCCGCCGTCAAATTGGCTATGTTCCTCAAGATGCGGTGCTATTTGAGGGAACTATCCGGGACAACATTGCCCTGTTTGGAGACTTAAGTGATGATGCGGTGATTGACGCTGCTACCGTTGCCAATGCCCATGACTTTATCATGCAACTACCCAGTGGCTACAGTACAAAAGTTGGAGAACGTGGGGGTACTCTTTCAGGTGGGCAACGCCAGCGGATTGCGATCGCTCGCACTGTGGCTAGTGATCCACGATTGTTGGTCTTCGACGAAGCCACCAGCGCCTTGGATTATGAAACAGAACGTCGAGTTTGCGACAACTTGATGAGTCGATTTAGCGATCGCACTGTCCTCTTCATCACCCACCGCCTGAATACCTTGACCCGTGCTGATTGGATTGTGTTCATGGAGTCTGGCATTTTGGCAGAGCAAGGGACTCATCAAGATTTGATGGCTCGTCGTCAACTTTACTACTGTCTGTATTCCCAGCAATCACGCATGTAAAACGAGTCCAGCTTACCTTTACCCCAAGCTGCTTTGGCTCCCGCTCTTTCCTCCATATCTTTTTGCTCTACCGCTTGTTCTACACCATGTTTTCCATTAAGAGGTGTTATGCGTCTTAAGCTATTTAATTTAGAAACAGCGATCGAGAAAATAGACCGGGACTCTGATTCTGGAGGACTAAACTTACCCCAACCTGCTGCTTGGACAAAACGCCTGGTTCAGGCAATTTTGTTGGGGTTGACGGTGGCAGGCGCATGGTCTGTACTCGCACGAGTCGATGTAGTTGTAGCTGCTAAAGGCAGGCTAGAACCGCTCTCCCAATCTCAGGCAATTCAGTCCAAAATCGGTGGGACAGTCACCGCTGTCAGTGTTCGCGAAGGGCAGAAAGTCAAGCAAGGACAACTGTTACTCCAACTCGACAAGGCTGAACTCCAAAACCAGCTAGAAGCCTTATTAGTTCAGCAGAACCAATTAACCACTGAGATAGCGGTTTTGCGGCAGGCTCGCCAAGGTGTCCCTGCTTCCGGACTAGCGCAGAGTGGCATCGAAATTTTGCCGGAACTTCTCAATCAGGTTGAGGAGCGAGCGCTTTTGGTAGCCCAAATCACGGGGGACCCCAGTAATCTGGCACCAGGGCAACTCCAGCGCTATAACTTGTTCCAGCAGCAACAGCGCGATCGCCTTGCTGCTAATGATCTACAAGGCTCTAGTTTACAAGCCCAAGTCGCCCAAACCGAATCACAACTAGCCCAAACCGAGTTTCAACGAGATGTAGAACAGCGGTTGATGGCTCAAATGCAGCCTTTGTTGGCAGAAGGGGCGATTTCGCGGGCAGACTTCTTGCAGCGGGTGATTGGTATCAACGGATTGCAAAGTCAAGCCAACCAAAGCACACTGCAAAAAGCCAGCTCCAGATCAACCAAATTCAAACACAGGTGCAAACCCGGCAGCAGATTGCCGCCGATTACCAAAATTTGCAGAGCCAACTGGCAGCCCTAGATGCTGGATTTGACTCCATTATCAAAAACAATCAGCGCCAGCTTACTCAGATCACGTCTCAGCTTAACCAGGTGCAGCTCAACCTGAAAGATCAAGACTTACGGGCACCCGTAGATGGCGTAGTTTTTAACCTGGGACCTAAGCTTCCGGGTATGGTCGCTCAGGCAGGACAGGTGTTACTTCAGGTGGTCCCTAGTGAGTCTTTAACGGCACGAGTGCAAGTTGCCAATGTTGACATTGCCAATATTCGCGAAGGTATGCCTGTTGATGTCCGCGTTGATGCTTACCCATTCACCGAATTTGGGGCAGTTAAGGGTACTGTGACTCAGCTTGGTAATGAGGCAGTGACCGACAATACACAGCCTGGACAAACTTTTTTCCCTGTTGAGGTCGAGATCAGCCAGCAGTTTTTAGGAAGTAACTCTAAACAATTGGCTCTGACTCCTGGCATGACCCTGATTGCGAATATTAAGGTGCGCTCTCGTCCTCCCATTAGTTTTGTTGCCGATGAACTGATTCGGGCATTTGATGGGATGCAGTCTGTTCGTTAATTGGGCAGGGTTGGGCGATCGCTCATCTCACCCAACCTCTCACTCAACCTCTCACCCAACCTCTCACCCAACCTCTCACCCAACCTCTCACCCAACCTCTCACC
>JAAUOQ010000073.1 GCA_012034795.1 Leptolyngbyaceae cyanobacterium CRU_2_3 | reverse complement strand
GGCAGAATCGCCAGATTGGTGAGTCCCCCACCGTGAGGCGCAATCACCATCTCAGCCGTTGCCAATAAGGCAGCTTGTTCCAGAACAGAAAGTGCCTCTAGCCTGACGCACTGAAAGCCAAAATTCTGCAACCTATGCATTAAAGCAGCTTCGTTGATCACCCGACGATTGTCCGTTTGGCTACGGCTAATGTAGAGACGGCGAGGTTGTTCGGGCAGCTTTGGATCTGTTTCTGGCAAAAAAATTTCTCTGAGCCACTCGCAAGCCCACTGCGGCATCCAGGCAGGGCTAGCTGGATAGGAAGGCACAATCAGACGTTCAGCTTGAATGTGCAAGTGCTGTTCAGTGGCTAAAATTTTTTTCAGGCGGAATGCCCAGGCGTTGCAGGGTTTCCCGCTGAAAAGGCAGGCGATCGCTCACCACAAATCCATCCACAGTGTCCCAATTGATCTGGCTCCATTGCAACAGTTGCCAGCGCGGCAGCACATCAAACATCCAGTGAAAGTACATGTCATTGGTTAAACCCGCCAAAACAACGACTGTGCCATTCAGGTACTGGACAGGCGGCAGAGGGTCTAGAGAAAAGAGGGAATGCTGACGCGGATGTTGATCAGGATGTCCAGGGCTAAGTAACGGAAATTCTGGAGACAAATCTCCCAACAGCCGATTTTCGGCAGTCAGAACAGCACTACGGGTTTGGTCGGGGCTAAGCCAAAATCGCCCATTGGCTAGGGTGGCAACGAAGGATTCTGGAAGTTCTACCGCTTGTCCAAAGCGAAAACTAAAGTGAATTTCTGGATCTAGCGTTTGGGGTGGCGTCAGTGCCACCGTCTGTTTTCCCTTAATTTTGATATACGCGGACAGGGGGGCGATCGCTTTCGCTACTGCATTCGTGCCTTGATCAATAGCTTTATCCCAGTCGGAGGTGGTTTCGTAATAACCAGTGGGGCGGTTCTGAGTCATAGAAGGGACTGCTAAGTCTGAGTCTTGGTTGACACGATGGGTGTTGGCGTTGCCCCATCGTCTAGCCAGTAACTCATCCAATGGCTGATTCGGTTGTCTATCCAGTTCAGCCGGATGGGGCTGAGCTAGTAGCCTCAGAAAAACAGCGTTTCCCTCTAAAGCTGCATTTGAACAAGTTGTATGGGTTGGCATCTGTGTTTCCAGCCAAGCCAAGTAAGTTCGGGCAAAGTCTGATTGTAGATACAGGGCTCGGTGAAAATGGGCGATCGCTCCCTGCCAATTTTGCTGCTGGAGTAAGGCCCAACCCAAATCTCCATCTAGATTAGAGTGATGAGGATTAAGCTGAATCGCTTGTCTGAACTGAGTTTCAGCCTGCTGCCATTGTTCCTGTTGTGCCCAACACAAGCCGAGGTTATAGTGCGTTTTCCAGTCAGGACAGAGCAAGACTGCTTGTGTATAAGCTGCGATCGCGGCCGTAAACTGCCCTAGCTTTTGCCAGACCTCGGCTTGTTGACAGTAAGCCTCAGCACAGTCGGGCTGTTGCTCAAGCGCGCTTTGCCAATGGGCGATCGCTTCCTCGTATCTGCCTTGCTGGGAGACCGCACTGCCTAGCTTCACCCAAATATCTGCCTGGGTGCCATCAATCTCTAGCATTTGCCGAAAAATTAACTCTGCTGTGTGCAACTTGCCAGACTGCCGCTCTGCCTCGGTTGCCAGAATTTTCAACAGTTCTGCGATGCCTGATTCCAGCCTCTCTGGGTCCACTGCCGTCACTGCCGCAAACCAAACCGCCTGGGCTTCGTCTGCTGCGTCTTGCAATAGCCAGGCTAGTCCCAGATACCAGTAGTTTGAAAGAACTTCAGGGCTGGCGGCAATTTGGGCGGTGTAAAAGGCGATCGCGTTGGGAGAATCGAGGGAGAAGGACACAGGAAAAATTAGCTAACTTAAAGAACGCAGAAAGGGGCAGATGCCCTTCCCCTATCTTGCCCTTCTCCTAGGACTGTTGCATTAAGCGAGTCAAATTGTTCCCCATCCCATTAATCATGAACTGATACGCCCACTTTCTCTGTCAACTCTGTTGCTGCGGCTGGGCCAACCAGCGACACATAGGGTTCTGTGAAATAGCGATCGGCTGCTTCCTGAGCTACTTCTGCTGTCACTTCAGCCACATGCTGCTGGAATTTTTCATCAAAGTCAATGCCTAAGCCCAGCGTTTCGTACCAGCCAAAGATTTGGGCGATTTGGGCATTGGTTTGTTTGCCAAGGGCATATTGTCCCAGCAACTTGTTTTTGGCAGATTGCAATTCATCGGGGGCAAGCAGCGTCGTGCGGAGGCGATCGACTTCATGACGCAAGCCTTCTAAGGCGATCGCTGCATTGTCTGGAGCCGTACCCATGTACACCACAAAATGTGAGACATCAGCGCGGGTGGGATAGAAAGCCGAAACTTCGTAGGCTAAGCCCCGCTTTTCTCGCAGTTCCACAAACAACCGACTGGATAAGCCATTGCCCAGATAGGTGTTGAGTAGCTTCAGTGCCATATGGTCAGGGTGATGGATCGACACTGCCAAATAGCCCAACATGACAATTGCCTGCTGCGTATCCTGCACGGTCACCACTCGCTCAGGCTTGGCAGTGAGCATCGGCAGATCTAGCGTCGGCAACGGTACCCAGGAGCCATCTTCTTGGCTAGGGGGTTGCCAGTCTCCAAAGATGCGATCGACCCACTCCACCGCCGCTTCGGGCGCAATTCGACCGACAATGCTGATGACAATATTGTCGGGACGAAAATAAGTTTGGTGATAGTGCTGTAAGTCTGCCCGGCTGATCTGAGAGGCTGTTTCTTCGGTGCCCAGGCTAGGCAGCGCATAGGGATGGCTCTGATATATAGACTGCCGCAGTTGGGTGTTGGCAACGGCAAAGGGTTGCTCTTGCATAGAGCGAATTCCTTGTAGAGTAAGGCGACGCTCTAGCTCTACTTCGGCTTCAGGAAAGGAGGGCGATCGCATCAGTTCTGCTAGCAACTTCAACATCTCAGCAAAATCTGCTGAAACTGTCTTAAGACTCATCAGACAATAATCTGACGTAGCATCTGCCCCCAAACTCGCGCCCATCGATTCAATCCGTTCGGCAATTTCTTGAGAAGAGAGGCGATCGGTGCCCTTGGTAATCACAGATGCCATCAGGTGCGACAAGCCTGCCTGTTTTAGGGGTTCATACCGTCCGCCCGCCCGAATGAAGATTCGTCCTGATACAATATCGGCTGCTGGATTGTTGACCGCTAGTACAGTCAGACCATTCTCTAAAACAGTCCGGTGAACAGTTCGATTTTGCAGCAAATGAGCAACACTATGCTTAACAGACATGAGGAATTAGGGAGAATTTAAGGACAGGTTGGTAAAGGAAGGACAGGTAATGGGAATTAGGTGATTTCCGCATCAAAATTGACCGATCGTGCGTTTGTGCAGCAGGTGCATGGCACAAATGTCCCGCTAGTACAATAAGGCACAAGTTTAGCGACCAGAGTGCGGGTAGCTTGCCCGCACTCCAGGGGCATTGAATTTCTGGAAATATGCCTTACCTCTAGACGATGGGACTCTAACTGGGTAGTTCTTAGCGGGCTTTACCTTTCAACACGGTAGCAAACTGACGGCTGCATACCGTAAAGGCGAGAGATATTGGCTAGCGAGTTGCCGGAGTTCTTCTGCTTGAAAAGACTGAATCACTTGAGGATACCAAGCCGACAGGTGGGCAGCAGCGATCGTGTTGTAGTAGCCGTACAGCCCAGCAATTTGGCTGGCCGTTTCCGTCGAAAAGGCATAGTCATTGCGTAACAGCCGCTTATAGCGGTCCAGTTCCAGGTCGTTAACTGGAACGCCGAAAGTTGGCAGAGGCGATCGCCGATAATGGCCTCTACTTGGGACAAATGCTGAGGTTTCAGCCAGGCAGTGATGGTAAACAGGCTAGAATCTCGTTGTAGCGAGAAACTGCTGCCAATATCTTGCACCAGTTGCTTTTCTTCTCGTAGCTCTCGCACTAGACGGGAAGTCCGTCCGCCTGCCAATAAAACAGACAGCAAATCCAACCCATAAGCGCTCCGCATATCTTCGACACCTGGTCCCTTCCATGCCATCATCAACCGGGCTTGTTCGAGGCGGGGTAAACCTAGATCTTGCCGCCGAATTTCTGTCATGGATAGCTCAGCTAGAACGGTAGGACAAGGACAGACAGCCGGTGAGTTGAAACTGCCAAACGATTGCTCAACTAGTTCTAGCGCCGTGTCTTGATCGACATCGCCCACCATGACTACTGTCATGTTTTCGGGCTGATAGTGAGCCTGGTGGAAGCAGCGCATTTCTTGGGGCGATCGCGCCATCAAGGTTTCTGCATTGCCCAGCACCGGGCGACCATAGGGATGGCGTTGGTATACGCTCTCCATCAAAGCCTGAAAGCCCAGCGCATCTGGGTCATCCTGCGACTGACGAATTTCTTCTAATACTACGTCTCGTTCCAAGCCAAATTCTTCATCAGGGATAGTGGCATTGAGCAATAGGTCTGCTAGACAAGGCAACGTCTCTGCCAAGTGAGCGGCGGCTGTGTTGATGAAATAATGAGCATAGTCGTGGCTGGTAGCCGCATTCGTTAGTCCGCCCCGGTTTTCAATCACCTGGTCAAATCTGCCCGGAGGCAGCGAATCGGTGCCCTTAAAATCATGTGTTCTAGAAAATGTGCCATGCCCGACCAGGCATCGGGTTCAGCGATCGCGCCAGCCCGCACCCACACATCTACCACTACCGCAGGCGAAGCAGGTACAGACTGGTGAATCACAGTCAGACCGTTAGCCAAACGATACTGACTGGCAGGAAAGTCATCAACTTGGAGAAGGTCTGATTGAAGAAATGCGATCAAGTCACCTCAATATTTTCTTTAAGATGAAAATTTGACGATCCTACTATCCTAGCCTGTTCTGGCTTCACTGGACGGTAACCCCATTAAGACATCCTTAAAGACGGCTAATTTTCTAAGAGTTCTCATTTCCTGGTTAACGTGGTTCTGTCTGTCGCGTCTCATCCCCGGATTACGGTATTGTGATCGATAGGAGATCATTGCTCAACCCCTTTTGCCGCTCCATGACTTCTGTGCTTCCCAATTCTTCCGATCCCACGTTTGATCCCAAGTTCGATTCCAAATCTGACCCCAAAAAAGCCAAAGCTCTGAAGCCAGGTAGCCGCCGTCCTGCCAAAGATCTATGCAGCGAATGTGGGCTATGCGACACCTACTATATCCACTATGTCAAAGAGGCTTGTGCTTTTCTGAACCAGCAGATCCCCCAACTCGAAGAGCAGACGCATGGACGCAGCCGCGATCTAGAAAACGCCGATGATTGGTATTTCGGGGTGAGCCAGCAAATGATGGCAGCTCGCAAAACTGAACCGATCGCTGGAGCCCAGTGGACGGGAATTGTCAGTTCGATCGCCATTGAAATGCTCAATCGGGGGCTGGTGGAAGGGGTGGTTTGTGTGCAAAACACCCAGGAAGACCGCTTTCAGCCCATGCCCATTATTGCCCGCACACCCGCAGAAATTCTGGCAGCACGGGTCAACAAACCCACGCTCTCGCCCAATTTGTCTGTGCTGGAGCAGATCGAACAGTCGGGCATGAAGCGACTATTGGTGATTGGCGTTGGCTGTCAGATTCAAGCCCTGCGGGCAGTTGAGCAGGAACTGGGTTTGGAAAAGCTGTATGTATTAGGAACGCCCTGTGTCGATAACGTTACCCGTGCCGGATTGCAGAAGTTTTTAGATACCACCAGTCGATCGCCCTCCACAGTGGTTCACTACGAGTTCATGCAGGATTTTCGGGTTCACTTTCGGCATGAGGATGGCTCTACGGAAACCGTGCCGTTCTTTGGGTTAAAAACCAATCAGCTTAAAGATGTGTTTGCTCCTTCCTGCATGAGTTGCTTTGATTATGTCAATTCCCTTGCCGATCTAGTCGTGGGCTACATGGGCGCACCCTTTGGCTGGCAGTGGATTGTAGTACGCAACGATCGCGGTCAAGCAATGCTGGATCTGGTTCTGGATCAGCTTGAAACGCAGCCGGTGATGTCGAAGGGCGATCGCAAAAATGCTGTGCAGCAGAGCATCCCAGCTTACGATAAAGGCGTAACCCTCCCCATGTGGGCGGCTAAACTCATGGGTGTGGTGATCGAGAAAGTGGGGCCCAAAGGGCTAGAGTACGCCCGTTTCTCGATTGACTCGCACTTTACCCGGAACTACCTGTACGTTAAGCGTCACTATCCAGAAAAGCTGGCAGCCCATGTGCCGGAGTATGCCAGAAAAATTGTTGGGCAGTACCAGTTACCAGAATGAGCCTGGCGAAATCTCAGCCAAAAAGCTAACGCGCATCTTTGCTGAGCACGAGTCATTTATATCCACTGGCGGACCTGCCGATGCACGATCGCCACATAGCCCATGTAATCATCCGCTCGATATTCTGTGCCGAATGTTTGCACTGCTTGATCGATATAGGTTTTGGCCTGGTCAATATTGCCTGCTGCCTCGTAGTACAAGCCGACATAGAGGCGGCTATAAAATTTGCCAGGATTGCTTTCCTGGGGAAGTGTTCTTAGCATCTGCTCTGGGGTGATATGACCCGCAAATAGCCCATAGATTTGTTGCATAAAGTGACGAGAATCATTGTTGACTTCTAGTAAGGATTGGCGGGCAGTACTGGCTCCAGCGAGTTGAGCGATACATAAATATCGCCAGACGGTTTCTTCCACATCTCTAGCATTCACAGTCAGATCAATCTCAAATTGGTTAGCCCCTTCCTCAAAGCGATTGGCATAGTAATAGGACAAACCACGTTGCCACAGGTAAGGTGTAATATTGGCATCAAGCTGTTCAGATCGATCGAAATCCTGAATGGATTCAGGAATCATTGCCAGCTTGAAGCGTGCCATGCCCCGTTGCACGTAGATCTTGGCATCTTCAGGATGCGTAGCAACAGTCCGATCCCATTTCAGTAGGTCTTGTTGGAGGCGATTGTGCATCTTAATGTTATGACAATTCTTTATAAAACTTTGTTTATCCTGGATTTTGGAGAAGATTGAAAATTTAAAGATGTAACACATGGCAGGACATAGTAAATGGGCAAACATCAAACGGCAGAAAGCCAGAGTTGATGCCGTCAAAGGGGCAACATTTGCCAAAATATCCAGAGCAATTATAGTGGCAGCCCGCAGCGGTGTTCCTGATCCGGCGGGAAATTTTCAGTTGCGGACAGCGATCGAGCAAGCCAAAGCAGCCGGAATTCCCAATGACAACATCGATCGGGCGATCGCCAAAGGCGCAGGCAAGCTCAGCGGCGATGAGCTAGAGG
Source organism: Leptolyngbyaceae cyanobacterium CRU_2_3 (assembly GCA_012034795.1). GTDB lineage: Bacteria > Cyanobacteriota > Cyanobacteriia > Elainellales > Elainellaceae > Drouetiella. Next base: position 5,314 of record JAAUOQ010000073.1, on the reverse strand, counting down.
CAATTCGTTATGAAGGCTATGGACCCGGCGGTGTAGCCGTGATTGTGGAAGCGCTGACTGACAATCGCCATCGCACCGCAGCCGACCTACGGGCCGCCTTTAGCAAACGAGGTGGCAATATGGGCGAAAACTGGCTGCGTCGGCTGGATGTTTGAGCAAAAAGGGGTTGTCATCCTCAGGGGAAAAGCCCTGGTCAAGGGAAAAGGTTTTGAAGCCCTTGATGAGGAGGCTCTCCTGGAAGCCTGCCTGCAAGGGGGAGCCGAATCCTATGAACTCATGGAAATTGAAGAAGGGGTTCCCGGAGCAGAAGTCTTGACTGATGCCAACAGCCTGGAGGCGTTAACGCAGTCTTTAAGAGATCAAGGCTACACAATCATCCAAGCCGAACTGCGTTGGATTCCCAATAATGGCGTAGAAGTCACCGATCCAGATCAGGCGCGATCGCTCCTACGATTGATGGATGCCCTGGAAGACCTAGACGATGTCCAAAGCGTGACAGCCAACTTTGAGATGGCGGAAGAGTTGATGTCGGTGAGTATGCTTTAGGACGATAAACGGATAGTTCTACTCGCTACTTGACTCCACTCCCCAATAAAAACAAGCCGATCATCGTCACACTATTCCACAGACTATGCAACAGCATAGAAGCCAGCAAACCACGCGATCGCGTATACACAAACCCCAACACGGCTCCCAGGACAGTGAGTGGCAAAACTTCCGAAAGGCTGAGGTGTGCCGTTGCAAAAATCAGGGCACTGAGTCCAATTGCTCCCCAAACGGGCAGATAGCGGGTCAGAGAGGGCAACAGAAAGCCTCGGAAAAATAGCTCCTCAAATACAGGAGCGGCGATCGAAGCAGTGATGAAGAACAACGTCAGGGCGATCGGGTCGCCTTCCTCCAGGACAATTTGCAATAGCGGATTGCTACCCCCCTGCCCCTGCCAGATCAGCTGATTGAGAATTGAGGTGATCAACATCAACGGTAGCGCGACAAAATAGCCACCTACACCCCAGATCATCCAGTTCCGTTTTCCCGTAGCCCGAAACCAGCCTTCAGGTAACGGGAAAAAGGGCTTAACAGAGAAATACAACACCGCCAGACCCGAACCGGCCATCAACAGATAGTAGGTGAGCGTATAGGCAGCCCTGGCACGGATACCAAAGGCAGAAAAGCTGACGCCAAAGGCTCCCACAATCACAGGAATGACGATTTGCCCCATAAAGAAAAAGCCAACCACCAAAACCTGTACAATGGTGTCCCATTCCCAGGGGACGTTCCAAACCAGGTTGGCATCGCCAGAAATCTTCTGCCTGCTGCGAAGAAATGCCCGAATGCCCATGACGATGAGCAAAACCAGTCCCACTAGTCCCCCCAGGGTGGGCAGTGTTCCAACGATCGCCAACTTCACCAGCGTTTGCTGGGCCACTTTCTGTTCGGCAGCTTGCAACGGTACTAGCACATCCGATCGCTGTTGCAACTGGTACAGTCGCGATAGTGCCTTGTAGCGAAACCAGCCTTCCAGGTTTTTCTGAATGATCGGTTCGGCATTGGGCAACAGACGCGGCGGATCGCTCCACATGCCCCTTAAGACTTTGGCTGTTTCAGCGAGAGGGGCTGTTTCAACAAGAGCCGTGTTGTTAAGGGATTGTGTGTCGGGGCGATCGCCCAATCGACTGACCAGCCCCGCCCAAGTTTCCAAGGCGGCTGGAATTTTGGTTTGCTCAGCCTCCAAAATACCAATCCGCAAATCAAGCTGATTGAGCAACTCTTGCTGTTGCCGAATCGCTGTTTTCACCTGCTCTTGGGGTTCCGTTAGCCGCTGAGAACGATTAGGAATGGGCGCAGAGGGCGTTGGTACGGTTGCTGGAGGGGAGGCAGGATTGGGAGCAATTTTCTGAAGCCGTTGCTCAAACTGTTTAAGATTGGTGGCAGCCGACTGTCGCACCTCCTGGTACTGTTTGAGCGCTTCTCCTAAAGGGTTGTTACCCAACAGGGCATTGCGCGTGTTGATTAAACTCTGATCGGGTTTAGGGGTTCCAGGCTCAGAGGTTTCTGGTTCGGGGCGGCTCATCTGGGGATTGCCAATCTCGGTGGCATGGAGCAGCAGATCCGTCTGGTAGAGCTGAAGGCGATCGGTAATCTGTGGCTCACTTAAGCTGCCCAATAGAGAACTGCTCAATAAAGCCGCAACGATCAGGGTAATTGCTCCCAAGACTAGCCGTTTAATCGTCGTTCCGGTCATTCCCTCTCCTGCCAGCGGCGATCGCTGCAAACTGCTCTTTGGCATTATCGCATTTGGGGTGGGGAGTGGGGGAGTGGGGAGTGGGGGACGTGAGGGAGTGGGCGATCTTGCCCGGACTCCTGGTAGAATTCTGGTGACTTCCTTGTCTCGTCTCTCTACATCTCGTCTTTTGGGAGGATACGGCTCTGGTTACTCGCGTTATCATCGTGCGTCATGGTGAAAGTACCTTCAATGCCCAGCGCCGGGTACAGGGACATTGTGATCAGTCCAATCTGACAGAAACGGGTCAGGCAGGAGCCATTCAGGTAGGCAATGCCTTGAAAGAGTTGTCGTTTGCCGCCACCTATAGCAGTCCGTTGCAGCGAGCTAAAGAAACAGCAGAACTGATTCTTTCACAGTTAGGGCAACCACCTAAACTGAAGCTAAGGGATGATCTGAAGGAAATCAATTTAGTCGAGTGGGAAGGCTTGTTCTTTCAGGAAGTGGAAGATCGCTTTCCGGAAGGCTATGCCTGCTGGCGCGATCGCCCTCACGAACTCAAAATGCGCTCTGCCGATGGGACTCAAGACTTCTACCCGGTGGTGGCACTGTATGAGCAAGCCCGCCAATTTTGGCAAGCGGTACTGCCCCAGCATCCCGACCAAACGATTCTTGTCGTGGCCCATAGCGGCATTAATCGCTGTCTGATTGGCACTGCCCTAGGATTGGGCGTCGAGTATTATCCAGCGCTGTATCAGTCCAACTGCGGCATCAGCGTGCTCAACTTCTCCGGTGGTTTGGGTCAACCGGTGCAACTGGAGTCCATGAACTTGACGGGACATTTGGATCAACCCTTGCCTGCCGTCAAGAAAAATCGGGGTGTGCGGCTGCTGCTGGTGCGGCATGGTGAAACCGACTGGAATCGCCAGAAACGCTTTCAGGGGCAAATTGATGTGCCGCTGAATGAACAGGGCAAAGTGCAGGCTCAACAAGCCGCTGAGTTCTTGCAGCATGTGCCCATCGATCGCGCGATTACTAGCCCGCTCTTGCGCCCGAAGCAAACGGCTGAATTTATTTTGCAAAAGCACCCCGGATTGTCTCTAGAGCTAGACCCTGAGCTTCAGGAAATTAGCCACGGACTGTGGGAAGGCAAATTAGAGGCAGAAATTGAGCAGGGCTATCCTGGACTGCTTCAGCAGTGGCAGCAATCTCCTGAAACGGTGCAAATGCCGGAAGGCGAAAACCTCCAACAGGTGTGGCAGCGATCAACGGCGGCTTGGGAGGCAATTGTGGCTTCTACGCCCATGGCCCTAGGCGATGGCCCAACAGCCGATCGCCCCACCACGGTGATGGTTGTGGCTCATGATGCCGTCAACAAAGCGATTCTCTGCCATGTGGTGGGGCAAAGTCCGGCACATTTCTGGACGTTCAAGCAGGGCAACGGTGCGGTCAGCGTCATCGACTATCCTCAAGGCATTGCGGGAAAACCTGTTCTTCAAGCCATGAACATCACCACGCATCTGGGTGGTGTCTTAGACAAAACGGCAGCAGGAGCGCTGTAACCAGGCATGCCTAGTGAACTGCTGCGACAAGTCCGCGTCATTGATCCGGTATCCAATCGCGATCGCATTGCCGATGTTTTTATTGGAGATGGGACGATCGTTGCGGTGGAAGAGTCGATCGCCGAAATGGATTGCTCCAGCGAAACAACTGTCAAAGAGTCTGCGGGTTGGGTGCTCGGCAGTGGGCTAGTAGATTTGTACAGTCATTCTGGCGAACCAGGGTTTGAATCACGGGAAACGTTAGAGTCACTGATGCAAGCTGCCAGTGCAGGCGGCTTCACTCGTCTGGCGCTATTGCCCGATACCGCTCCCCCAATGGATAATCCAGCAACGCTGGAGGGGTTGCGAACTCGGATGCAAATATTGTCCAGCCAAATGCCAGAAGGTCTGCCCAGATTGCACCTCTGGGGTGCGCTGACAGTTGGCATCAAAGGCGAACAGATGGTGGAAATGGCTGAAATGGCAGCCGCTGACATCGTGGGGTTTACCGATGCTCAGCCGATTCAAAATGGTCAGATCTTGCGGCGAATTTTGGAGTACGGGCAACCTCTGGGCAAACCGATCGCTCTCTGGTGCTGCGATCGCCAAATTACTGGCAAGGGAGTTGTCCGGGAAGGCGTAGAAGCGCTGAAGCTGGGGATTCCTGGTAGTCCGCGATCGCAGAAACGGCTCCATTGGCGATGTTGCTGGAGTGTATGGCAGAAATATCTACTCCAGTTCACATCATGCGGGTATCCACTGCCCGCAGTGTTGAACTGATTCGAGCCGCCAAACAGCAAGGCTTACCCATTACTGCCAGCACCACCTGGATGCATGTGCTGCTCAGCATTTTAGATATTCAAACCTACAATCCCAACCTGCGCCTGGAGCCGCCGCTAGGCAACCCAAGCGACCAGCAAGCCCTGATTCAGGGCATTCAAGACGGGGTGATCGATGCGATCGCTATTGATCATAGCCCCTACACCTACGAGGAAAAAACGGTGGCTTTTGCTGAGGCTCCCCCTGGTGCAATTGGCTTAGAGCTAGCTTTACCACTGCTGTGGCAAGCGTTTGTCGTGCCGGGCATCTGGGATGCTCTGACGCTATGGCGCTGTCTGAGCACCCATCCAGCCCAATGTTTAACCCCAGGATTGGGGCAGGCAATGGGGGCGATCGCCCAGGACAACCGGCCGAACTGGTACTGTTTGATCCCCAGGCAACCTGGACAGCCACAGCGCAAACGCTCAAATCTCTTTCGACGAACACCCCCTGGTTAGGTAAAACCATCACAGGGCGCGTCGTCAAAACATTTATACCCTACCATTGACAATGGTATGCCAAAATTAGCATATGTGTGAGACATGGGTGCATCGCTAAAGCTAGTTGAATGGGTTGGAAGTTCCCTTGAAGATTTGAAAGAATTTCCAGAGGAGGTTCGGCAAGTCATGGGCTACGCTTTGTACTTGGCTCAATGTGGTGAAAAGCATCCTTCAGCAAGCCACTCAAAGGATTTAAGGGGGCTGGAGTTCTTGAAGTTTTAGAAGATTTTGAC
>JAAUOQ010000072.1 GCA_012034795.1 Leptolyngbyaceae cyanobacterium CRU_2_3 | reverse complement strand
AATCATCAGCATACTAAAGCTGGAGCCAAGCCCCCCAGTTGCGGGTTGCCCCCAAAACTTGGTTGTAAATTAGGCGTGAAATAGTCATGCTAGAGGCACCACCTAATAGTTCGGGCACGGCAAAATCTCCCACACTGGCAATGAACACTAATAAACTACCTGCGGCAATTCCTGGTAGCGTCTGGGGAACAGTCACTTTCCAGAACGTCTGTTGCGGTGTAGCACCCAAGTCTGAAGAAGCTTCTAGTAATCGCTTATCCAGCTTTTCCAGGGAAGCATAGAGAATTAGCACCATGTAAGGCAAAAAGCTGTAGGACATGCCAATAAAGACAGCGGGATTGCGATTTAACCAATCTTGCCCTGGCAAACCTAGCGCATTCAACAGTGCGTTCAAAATACCACTGGATCGGAGGATGGTAATCCAGGCATAGGCTCGCAGCAGCGAAGAAGTCCACAAGGGCAAGACAAATGCCACCAAAAGCAAGTTGCGCCAGCGTGCGGGTGCCATCACAGCGATCCAGTAGGCAACCGGGAAGCCCAAAAACAGACAGGCGAGGGTACTGCCCACTGCAAAGAAAACGGAGCGGAGGATGACTTGTAGGTAAATTTCCTGAAAGGATTCAATGTAGTTGCCAATGCCGTAAGCTCCCGCAGGTTGCCCAACCCGGAATCCTGGAATCAGGCTGAGTTCTAGGATCAGCAGCGTGGGAACCACCAACAACAGGAGCAACCATAATCCAGAGGGCGCAAGAAGAACGATCGGTTCGAACAGTTTTGTGAGCTTCTGTAACGCGCTGGGGGAAACTGGCTGAGATGGCTCAGCCAATGGGGAAGAGGGCGTTGAGCTGGACATGGGCAGATGGGGAGAGTTTAAGTGCTAGTTAACCGAGTCCAGTACTGGTCATAGATTTCGGTGATTTTGGCAGGAATAGGGGCAATCCCCTCAGACTTAAATAACATGGTATCCGTTGGAAAGAGCCGTTCGTCTTGCTTGAGTTTTTCAGGCAGCAGATCAAAGGCAGCTTGGTTAGGAGTCGCAGTTCCTAAGCGTTCTACTAACCCTGCGGCAATTTCAGGTTGAAGCAGGTAGTTGATCCATGCGTAGGCGGCATCTTGGTTAGGGGCCGATTTGGGGATCACCATTGTATCTGTCCAAACAGAGGTACCCGTTTGGGGAATGATGTATTTTAGATTCGGTTTTTCTTGGATGAGAGCGATCGCATCTTGGGAATAAACCATTGACACCGTTATATCCCCACTTGCAAGTTGATCTTCCCAACCTGTAGTCAGGAAAGAAGCCACTGTTGGCTTAATTTGGACCAGCTTATCAAAGGCTTTCTTGATTTCGTTGGGATTGGTGGTGTTATAGGAATATCCCATAGTTCTTAGGGTGGCTCCCATCACCTCACGAACGTCATTAATTAACGTGACTTTCCGAGTCAAAGATTTGCGGTTGTCCCAGATGTAGCTCCAGCCATCAATTTCTTTACCTACCTTCTTGGGGTCATAAATTAGTCCTGTAGTTCCCCAGACTGTGGGGACACTATGAGCATTGCCTGGATCGTAAACAGGGCTGCGCCATTTTGGTTTGAGCGTATCTAAACCTTGAAGCCGCTTTTGATCTAGAGATGCCAGCATACCCAGCTTTACCATCTCAATCACCGTATAATCCGATGGAAAGATGACACTGTAAGCACTACCGCCGCCAGCCTGCATCTTCGCTAGCATAGATTCATTGGAATCAAACAGGTCAACCACAACCTGAATACCCGTTTTCTCTTGAAAACCCTTCAGAAGCTCGTCGTCAGTATAGTTTGCCCAAGTGTAGATAAACAGCTTGTTATCTGGAGAACTTGAAACAGGGCTACCACTGGGGCTGCTAGTGGGGCTAGATTCTGGACCCAGATTTGAATTAGAGAGGTTACGGGCACAATTGAAAAGCGCCAACCCTGAGACAACTGCTGCCGAAGTTTGCAGAAATCGTCGTCTTGCTGGAGAAAACTGATCTGATCGCGAAGCAGCTTCAGAGAGATACCGCTTTAACTTAAAACTATTCCGTCGATTCGTCGGAGGCATTCTCCTTACTCCTGTGCAGTCAACGCCAGACAATCCGTAGCAGCCCAGTAGACATATACAGAGGTTCCCAGGTCAAGCAGGCTATTCGAGCGATTGGGTTGGAGCACCACAATGCGATCGCCTGTTGACAATTCCACTTGATAGTGAACATGGGTTCCTAGATACATCACGTGATTGAGCTTACCTCCATAGCAGTTTACCTGGTCAGCAGGTAAACTGAGTGCTACCTGAACTTTCTCGGGCCGAATACTGACAAATACATCAGCTGAATTGGAGCTATGCCAGCCTTCCCGATGCTTCACTTCAATTTTTAAGCCCTGAGCAGTAGTTACTTGCAATCCGGAAGGACTAGAGAATTCTACCTGACCTCGCAGCAGATTTGTATCTCCAATAAAATCTGCCACAAATGCCGTTCTAGGATGCTCGTAAATTTCACTAGGTGTGCCAATTTGCTCAATCATGCCCTTGTTCATCACGGCAATTCGGTCAGACAGGCTCAGCGCTTCCTCTTGGTCATGCGTCACCATCACGAAGGTAATGCCTAATTCTCGATGCAAGTGTGAGAGTTCAATCTGCATCTCTTTTCGCAGCTTCAAATCCAGCGCACCTAGCGGTTCATCCAGCAACATCACCGTTGGGCGGTTAACTAAGGCTCTGGCTAAGGCGACCCGCTGCTGTTGTCCGCCGGATAGTTGTGCCGGAAATCGCTGGGCAAAACTATCCATTTTCACGAGTCTCAGAGCATCACCGACTCGATCGCGCAACTCACCATTGTTGCACTTCCGTAGCCGTAGACTAAATGCTACATTGTCCCAAACTGTCAGATGGCTAAAGAGTGCATAGCTCTGAAATACCGTATTCACCGGACGCTTGTAGGGCGGTATTCCCAGCATTGATTTGCCCCGAATCATCACTTCGCCGCCGCTTGGGTCTTCAAATCCAGCAATCATTCGAAGTGTTGTGGTTTTGCCACAACCCGATGGACCCAAGATGCTGAAAAATTCACCTTGATGGATATCCAAGTCGATTCCCCGGACTGCGGTTTCTCCGTGGTAAACCTTAAAGACTTTACGGAGTTCTACATCCAGCTTGGTATCTGTTCCAGAGGTACTGCGATCCTGTACAGCGGTCTGTGACATAGTTGGCAAATTTCCCTTTGTTTCTACCAGCAAGCCTAGAAGATTGTGTTGAAAAATGGATCAGCAAAAACCACGTCAAGCAAAATACCTGAGTTGACTTTACCTGAGTTGACTTTACCTGAGTTGACCTTAATTTAAGCAGTTCTGAATGATGGGTTGAGTCAATGAGGTCGGTAAAGCTAAAAACTAAATGATTCTCATAATCTTCACACGGGTGATCGGGGCTACCAAAATCATTGGGTGAGATGTCTGAAAAGTTTTTTCTGTTTCAGAATAGCTTATGTGTAGGTGCAAAGACGTAAGATTTTTAACCAATCGGACTAACCCATATTTCTATCACTGTTCTATTACCGTTTTCCACCCTGTAGACTGAGAGAGCATCTTTGTAAATAGATTCCAGCTCATTTGGTGCGATTTTGCTATGGCTATTACCCCAAATTCTTCCCTTTCTCAACAGTCAAATCGCACCGTTGGGCGGCGGTATCAGTCTCTGATTGTGTTACTAGTGATCACGGTAGCGCTCTTGGGTGGAATAGGGAGCCGTCTGGCTTACCTTCAGATCGCCCAGGGCGATCGCAATCGTCAATTAGCTGACAATAATCGGATTCGTCTAATTCCTCGTCAGCCAGAGCGCGGTAAGATTCTCGATCGCAAAGGTCGGATCTTGGCCGGCAGTCGATTATCTTATGCAGTCTTTCTGTGGCCGATTGCCAATCCCCAAGCAAAATGGTCAAGCATTCTACCGCGTCTGGCTGAGGTACTCAATATTCCTTTGAAAAATGTGGAAGAACGCTTGAAGCAAGCAGGCTACGGCTCGCCAGAGCTAGTCCGGATTGCCAGGGGACTCAGCCCCGCCCAAGTGACAGCCTTAGCAGAATTTAGCCAAGAACTGGAAGGCGTGCAGGTGGAGGCAGAAGCCGTGCGTAACTATCCCTACGGAGATTTGGCAGCACATGTACTGGGCTATACAGGTGAAATGAACGATGAGGAACTGAAGGTTCGACAAAAAGCAGGATATCGATTAGGTGATGTGATTGGTCAGATGGGAGTTGAGTCAGCGTTTGAAAGCCAGTTGCGGGGCGAATGGGGCGGACAACAAGTAGAAGTCGATGGCGCTGGTCGAGTTTTGCGGGTATTGGGTGAAAAGCCTGCACGGGCTGGGAACGATGTACAATTGACGATCGATCTAGATTTGCAACGCTCTGCAGAGCGGGCCCTCGGCAATCGTAAGGGAGCAATTGTTGCTTTAGACCCTCGCAATGGGGCAGTTTTAGCGATGGTCAGTCGTCCAGCCTTTGACCCTAATTTGTTCTCAACCTATATTACCGATGCTCAGTGGCAACAGCTTCAGAGCCAAGAATTCCCTTTTGTTAACCGGGCTTTACAAGGCTATCCACCAGCCAGTACCTTCAAAATCATTACCACTACCGCGGCCTTAGAGTCAGGCAAATTTTCTCCAGACACGGTGCTGGGAACCTATCCCTATGTTGAGGTCGGCGGTATTCAGTTCTGGGACTGGAACCGAGCAGGATTCGGTCCCTTGGGTTTTGTAGGAGCGATGGCCTGGAGCAGCGATACATTCTTTTACCAAATTGCTCTAGGTATGGGCGATCAACCCTTGATCCAGTGGACTCGAAAATATGGGTTTGGGCAAAAAACAGGGATTGAGCTTGCGCGGGAAGAATCAGCAGGATTGGTGCCCGATGAAACTTGGAAGCAGGCAGAGCTCCAAGAACCCTGGTATGCAGGGGACACAGTCAACATGTCGATCGGTCAGGGCTATCTGCAAGCTTCGCCTCTACAAACAGCCGTCATGTTCGCAGTGCCAGCCAATGGAGGATATCGGGTCAAACCGCACTTATTGCTGGATAATCAAGATGCTCGCAATTGGCGAGCATCTATGAACCTGAAGGCTTCCACTGTTGCCATCTTAGATGAAGGGTTGCGGGATGTTGTAGTGGGCGGCACAGGTCAAGCTTTAAATGTCTCGACTATTCCTCCAGCATCCGGGAAAAGCGGTACAGCGGAAGATCCACCCCGTGAATCTCATACCTGGTTTGGGGGCTATGCTCCCTTTAATAAACCAGAAATTGTAGTGGTAGCGTTTGGCGAAAACTCAGGTGGTGGCGGCGGTGCAGTAGCAGCTCCAATGGTACGTCAGGTGTTAGAGGCGTATTTCAATGGAACTCAGGCTCAAGCACCAGCCCCCTCAGAAAACGTCACCAGCGATTAATTACTTCAATGAGTGATAATACGGACTAGGTTGCTGTGAAAAACATTAAGGTCTTGATAAAGCTACAGAAGCGGCGATAGCAAGTCTAGTGTCATGCCTTCCCAAGCGACAATGCTGTTCGGAAATTCTTGAGCCGTGTCTTCTTTAAGCTGATCCATAAAATCATCATCGTGGAGTGGGTCATGATGGAAAATTACCAACTTTTTGACGTTGGCAGCTTTGGCGATCTTAACGGCTTCTTGCCAAGTAGAATGCCCCCAGCCAACCTTGCTAAATTTGGGGTCATGGTATTCTGCATCGGTATAGGTAGCATCGTAGATCAGTACATCTGCGTCACGAGCCAGCCATAGCACGTTGTCGTCTAGGCGATCAGGAAAGTGCTCAGTATCGGTGACATAGGCGGCGGCACGTCCGTTCCAGGTGACCCGGTAGCCCACAGCTTCACCAGGGTGGTTCAGTAAGGCATTCTCAACTAAGACATCATCAATGTGAACTGTTTCGCCAATTTCAAGATCATAAAATTTGAGGTCACCGCCCATAATCTGTAGCGGTACAGGAAAGTTGGGATGGAGCATTTGATCATTAAGACGTTGCTCAATGGTGGAGCCGTTGGGCGCGATCGCTCCGTAAATATGAAAGCGATTGATTTTAACGAACGCGGGCACAAAGAACGGAAAGCCTTGAATGTGATCCCAATGGGAATGGGTGAAAAACATATGAGCTTCAACTGGCATCTGGGTCAGCATGGCTTGCCCTAACACTCGCAATCCCGTGCCACCATCAAAGGTGAGGCGATGCTTACCCACTCGCATCTCAACGCATGAAGTGTTGCCACCGTAGCGCACAGTGTTTGAACCTGGACAGGCAATACTCCCTCTCACTCCCCAGAAATGAACCGTAAATTGGTTTTCCGTATTAGACATGACTGCGTCCCGCCAGATTCCACCAAATCTCAATAAACAAATCCCATCCCCGCTATGAGCATTTTGATAACACTGCGGTTTCAGCTTTAAGACTTGAGCTTGAACAAGTGTCGATACATAAATGGATATGTAGATTTATGGATACGGGCAGTAGCGGCACTGCTTGCTCAAGCGCATATTTGTTCAAAAGTATCGTTTGCTCAAGCATATGCCTGCTGTTTAGATATGGTAGAAACTTGCGTAAACTACTCCACCCCATTTTGCCCAAGCTTTTGCCTAAACTACCGCTGATCCAACTACTGTTACTCAAATTAGAACCTTAGCAATTGATTGAACGTACAGGGTTTGCCGCTATACATTCTCTTGCAAGCCTGCCTCTACTGTTAGCATATCCTTATCAGTTTAGCTTTTCTCTCCTTCTCTGCATCGCTTCTGGAAGTAATACTGAGTAGCTTTTATAGTAGATTTCTAAAATTAGCCTTTGAAGCAATATTTTTTGCTTCATCAGAGCATCTCAAGGATTATAGAAACCCATGATTAGAATAAAGACATCAGCGCCAGGGCTGAAAATTAAAAACATTTTGCCAGTTTTGTAGAGAGGCTAAACCTGAAGCGCAAGTCAGATTGTATTGCAACGGCGTAATGGTGATGTAATTTTGACGGATTGCTTGTACATCCGTTTGAGCTTTCCAGAACCACTCTAAATCAGTGACAGTTGACTTGATCCCTGCCATTTCAGGAGAGTTAGGTTCCGGTTCGTCGATGTCTTCAATTACTTCGCCTGACAACCAGTAGTATGTTTTCCCTCTTGGATCAACCCGTTTTTCAAAGATATCAAAATAGCGACGAATGCCTTGCCGAGTCATGGCAACTCCAGCGATTTCTTGTTGATCCACGGCTGGGACATTGACACTGAGCAAGCTCAAACACGGCAGAGGATGTTGGTACAAATGCTCCACTAAAACTTTTGCAAAGTCAGCAGCTGGTTGAAATGACTGCGAAGCGTAGCTAGCCAGACTGAAGGCAATACTGGGGATTCCTTCCAGAACTCCTTCCATGGCTGCCGAAACAGTACCAGAATAAAGTACATCTGTACCAAGATTAGCCCCGTGGTTAATACCCGAAAGCACCATGTCTGGAGGGCTATCTAGTAGTGCACCTAATGCAAGCTTAACGCAGTCAGAGGGTGTGCCAGAACATGCCCAAGCTTTGATAGTTGGGTGAAAAGTGGACTCGACAACATCTGCTCGGATAGGGTCGCGAAGGGTTAATCCATGACCGGTGGCGGAGCGTTCGCGATCAGGGCAAACCACGGTAACTTGATGTCCAGCGATTGCCATGGTGTTGGCCAACATCTGCACACCCAAAGCAAAAATGCCGTCGTCGTTACTAATCAAGAGGTTCATTGAGGTTAAAGAAGAATCTACAGTTCAAATCCAATGCAGTCAGACCTAAGAATAGGGGATAGTTTGGCGTTCGCTTCGATGGCGGATGCGGTTCCGCTAAGTGGCTCTACTCCAGGAATGAGCGGTTTGGATAAGGTAGATACATATTACGAATAGCATTGCTTTCCGGCTCACACAGTTTCTGTTGTCCTCTGAATTAGGTTCGACTGATGAATGATACATATTTATCGGATTTCTATCATGGCTGGTTAATTGAGATTACTTCGACTGAGAGTGGTTTTGAAGGAACCTGCTATTCTCCTTGTCGTAAGAAAGTCCAAGATTATGCTACCCATAAATCTGATTTTGAAGCGATGCAGGCTGCTAAGCAAGCAATCGATTGGTATATGGCTTGTCAATCGCTATCGAGCTTTTTGCGAGAGCAATATGAAAGCGATCGCCTGAGTTTTGAGGAATGGCAATCACTTGACCAATCCCTAGCAAACTCGCCCAAAGCCATTTGAATAAGATTTTGGATATTGCTTTATCAATTTTGCAAAGCAGTGGTTTGATTGAGGGTAAATCCTTCAGCAATAACCAGCCCCATGGAAAAAGCCCTGCTACAAAATCGAGACTACACGGTCATTATTGCAAAGACAGCGGTGGATCAAGGTGCTAAGCCACCTGGTTTTGCTGAGCGCTGGATAGCAGCCCAATCCACCATTTTGAAGCTAGTTCAAGCTTGTGAGTCATTTGATCCCGACGGGGTAACACTCTATCTAGCCTGCCAATCGCCTCAAGAGGATTGTATCTTCAAAAAGTATGAGCACGTCAAGAGTTTAGAACTGACCCATCTGATTGAGAGCAACTTTCCACCTGAGAAAGTTTATCTCTTAGAAGTATTGAAAACTGCATTGGATGACTATTTCTTCCGCAAGACATCTGGAGTTACTAAGCCAAACGGCGAAATCATCCTGGTGTTGATTGATGGAGAACCGAGTGATCGGATGGCGGTAGCAAAGGCCATCAGAGCGGCAACGCATCGACTAGATACCGATGAAGAGCTTGGAATTGGCTTTGTTCAAATTGGCGAGGATATGATTGCTCAAGGATATCTAACTGCCCTAGACAACTATTTGAAGGAAGCGGGGGCCAAGTTCGATATTGTGGATACAAAGCTGCTGGATGCGATCCAACCCGATACACTAACTGAGTTTTTAATGGGCGTGTTGGAAGACTAGGTGCGAGGGGACAGGCACACTCAACGATGACTTCTTTACCTCCTCACTCTTTGCCAGATTGAAGCACAGTTTTTGAAGCAATTCGGGTTTTCTTACGATCGGCATCTGATAATTCTTCACCCGCTTGTAACCGGGTAGCGTTTTCTTGCAGAACAGTAGCAGCATTGTTATCACCCATTTGCAGAGCGGTTTTAGCAGCAGATTGCAGCATGGTAGCAGCTCCTGCCCGATCGCCTTGCTGCAACTTGCTTTCAGCGATTTGGGTCTGGCGATACTTGGCCAGCGCCAGCACATGCTGCTGAACTTGAAGATTGAGAGCAGGCTGATAGAGAGTTTGAATGTTAGCTGCGATCGAGATGCTTTCAGAGAGCAGCTTTGTTTGTCCAGTGGCAGGATCATCGTAACGAACCTGGACTTGGGCAATCGGGTGAATGCCTTCAGGCATCTGCCCGATATAGAGATTTGCCAAGACAGTTCTAGAGCTTGCCATCATTAAGTCACCCAAGCGGACAATGTAGTGCCCTCCTTCATTCATGGCCGATAGTTCGATAGAGTCAGGAAATACCTGGGCAATCGGTTTTAGTTCAGCCAAACTCACCTGGGGCATGAGAGAGAGCATCAAGTGGGCATTGGTTAGTCCAACTGATTGTACGCGGATAAACAAGCGGCTAAATTCTTTGACTGCTTCTTCAGGG
This sequence comes from Leptolyngbyaceae cyanobacterium CRU_2_3, assembly GCA_012034795.1. Classification (GTDB taxonomy): domain Bacteria; phylum Cyanobacteriota; class Cyanobacteriia; order Elainellales; family Elainellaceae; genus Drouetiella. Next base: position 3,023 of record JAAUOQ010000072.1, on the reverse strand, counting down.
TTTTGAATGTAGGTGAGCGAACCTCCGCCTGCATCAGCAATTTTCTCTAAGATGTCTTGATTCCAGCGATCGCCAAATCCTAGCGTATTCAGGGTAATGCTGTAATTAGCGGCCAGGCTGGCGAGTTTGAGGCAACGCTGATTATCGCCATGTTCATTTTCGCCATCGGTCAACAGAAAAGCTTGAGAAATGCTATCTTTTTTACCTTTTGCCAGTTCTTCAATACCCAGGCGCATCCCTTCGTCGATCGCTGTGCCACCACTGGCTTGCAGTTGATTGATCTCTCGCTTAATGCTAGCAGCAGCACTGCCAATGATCTGATTAGGCACAATCACCTTAGCCCGGTGATCAAAGACAACAATGGAGAGCCGATCGCTAGGTGAAAGGTTATCGACAATGCGATGAGCTGCCTGTTTAACAGTTTCCAGAGAACGCCCGTTCATGGAGCCACTGTGATCGAGAATCAGACATAGATTAAGGGGAGCAGTACGTCCATTAAGTTCAGTAATGGCTGATAGAGAAATAGCAAGTTGCCGCTGGCTACTGGTTTGGGCGGCATCTATATTGGTGTCACTTAGTGCAGCTTGCAAACCGACTCTCATGATAGGCAACTCCAAAGTAGAGATTAAAAAAGTAGAGATTAAAAATAGGGGTTATTTTTGACGAGTCCGCAGTGAGATGGGTGAAGTGGGATCAGAACCAAAGATAACTTCATCTTGCCATCCTAACGCTACGGAGACAGTACACTTCTAAACAAATGTCCGATGACCAAACATCTGCTGACAGATGCTGGCAGAACACTTGAGAGGTTCGGATATCCCTAGTTGTCTCTAACCTCAAAGCAGCAACGGATGCTCTCAGGTTCAAGTTACTATGGTAAGAACAATGCTCCTCTTTCAGGCAATTGCAAGCTATGGGTTCTATTAAAGCTGTTCAATCGCAATACTACGGAGATGTCTCTTATCGGACTCCTCCGCCTGACCTGCCTTCGCTGCTGCTGAAGGAGCGTATCATCTATTTGGGGCTACCGCTAGTTTCGTCCGATGATTTTAAGCGTCAGTTAGGTGTTGATGTTACAAAACTAATCATCGCTCAACTGCTGTATCTGCAATTTGAAGATCCAGATAAGCCCATCAATTTTTATATTAATTCGGTAGGGACTTCCTGGTATACAGGCGATGCAATTGGCTATGAAACTGAGGCTTTTGCCGTCTGCGATACGATTAATTACATTAAGCCGCCAGTTCACACGATTTGCCTAGGTCAGGCGATGGGTACAGCTGCGATGATTCTGTCTGCTGGTGCCAAAGGCTTTCGTGCCAGTCTTCCCCATGCCACAATCGTTCTCAATCAGCCTCGCACAGGCGCACAGGGACAGGCCACAGATATTCAAATCCGGGCAAAAAGAAGTTTTAGAAAACAAGGCTTCCATGCTGGATATTCTTTCTAGAAATACGGGCCAACCTGCCAGCAAAATCGCCAAAGATATCGATCGCACTTTGTATATGACACCTCAAGTGGCCAAAGAATACGGCATTATTGACCGTGTTTTGGAAAGTGTTAAGGATTTGCCCAAGCCTCTCCCCTCTCTAATTTAGTTAGCGATGGAGTTCGTTTGAGCTTTAACTCGCTTAAAAAACGTCACTGACACCTCATTTCTCATCTCTATTTTCTACCTTTAGACCTATGCCTGTTGATGGTATCTTGCGTGTTCCGTATAACATTCCTGGCAGCCAAAGCTGGCAGTGGATCAACATCTTTACTCGCTTGAGTCAGGAGCGGATCATCTTCCTAAACCAGCCTTTGACGGATGGCTTGGCGAATTCCATTGTCTCCGCGATATTGTATTTAGAGTCTGAGGACAATACGAAGCCGATTCGTCTATACATCAACTCATTGGGTGATCCTGTAGAAGCGGGTATGGCATCAATTACAGCAGGAAGTGTATCGATTACGTCAGCCATGGCAATTTACGACACCATGCAGCACATCAAATCGCCAGTGATGACTATTTGCTTGGGACAGGCGGTTGGTATGGCAGCAATGCTGCTGGCGGCGGGGTCCAAGGGCAACCGTGTTAGCCTTCCCCATTCCACCATTGTCCTTGATCATCCTCGGATTGGCGGTCGGGGTCAAGCGACAGACATTCAGATCACTGCTAAAGAAGTGTTAGCTAAACGAGATCTGATGGTGAGAATTTTATCTGAAACAACAGGTCAGCCAGTCGAAAAATTGCTAAGGACACCAATCGCACGCTCTACCTGACTCCACAACAGGCAAAAGAGTATGGGTTAATTGATCGGGTGTTAGAAAGCTCAAAGCACCTGAGTGAGCCTGTTGTAGTTTAACTTGGAACTTTGACGTAGGGACTGAGATATCCCTTCAGGCTCTAAAACTATCCTTATATCCCTCATCTTAAAACTATGCCGATCGGAATTCCTAGCGTCCCATACCGCCTGCCCGGTAGTCATCATATGAGCAGTGGATCAATATTTATGAACGTTTATTTCGGGAACGGATCATCTTTTTGTCAGAAGAGGTGGACGACGGCATTGCTAATGCGATTGTGGCTTACATGCTGTACCTAGACTCAGATGATCAGACTAAGCCCATCTATCTGTACATCAATTCTCCAGGTGGCTCGGTGACAGCGGGCATGGCAATTTACGACACCATGCAGCATATTAAATCGGAAGTGGTGACAATTTGTGTTGGACTAGCGGCCTCGATGGGAGCATTTTTGCTAACCGCAGGCAGCCCAGGCAAGCGGCTTGCCTTACCCACTCTCGGATCATGATTCACCAACCCTTGGGTGGTACAGGAGGTCGGAGACAAGCAACAGATATCGACATTGAGGCCAGACAAATCTTGCGGGTGCGTCAGGAACTCAACGATCTGATGGCTCGTCATACAGGTCAATCAATCGAGCAAATTCAAAAAGATACCGATCGCGACAACTTTATGTCTGCTGAAGAAGCCAAGGCATATGGGCTGATCGATCGGGTGGTCGATCAAACTCCTTA
>JAAUOQ010000497.1 GCA_012034795.1 Leptolyngbyaceae cyanobacterium CRU_2_3 | reverse complement strand
CACTAGCTGAGTAGCGAGTGGACTCACCCGATTGGGCAGAAACATCGACCATTCCACCGCAGTATTGGGCAAGTCAATAGTGGGCAATTCTCCACCGGACTCGGTTGACCAAAGTTGCACTACGCCTTTAGCGCTAGCAGTGGCAATATAAGTTCCATCAGGGCTAAACTGCGCCACCGCCATTGACCCGTTCTGTATTTTGCCCACCTGCTGCCCAGTTTGAGCGTTCCAGAGGTAGGCTATGTTTTGTGCATTAGACTGAGCCGATGGCAAACTACCTGTGATGAGGAATTGACCGTTTGGACTGAACTGTAAGAAGGTCTGATTTTCAGGTACCCGCTTTTCGGGCACTCCCTCTAAGGAATGTGGCGCGGGCAGGGCAGACATTAATTGGGTATGCAGTTGGCTGGACTGGAGATTCCAGAGCCACACAGATTCAGAACTGGCGATCGCGATCTCACTCTCATCTGGGTTGAATTTCAGTTGAGTCAGGGCTTGAGCCGTAGGAGTGGGAGTACCAGGGGTAGGAGAAAGGGTTTGGTAGAGTTGCCCTGTCGTTTTCCAGAGCCTCACCTTGCCATCTAAAGACGTTGTAGCAATGCTGCGGCCACTGGGGCTAAAACTAGCACAGGTAATAGTATTGGGATGCGAAAGCGTGGCTAGCCCTTGCAGGTTTAATTGCTGGTTAGAGTCAGTTGTGAATCGCCAGATCTGAGTTGCTTTAGCAGATGCAGTCAGGAGAAGCTGCCCATCGGGGCTAAATTGCAACGTGGTGAGGTTGTCTGGCTGGGAAAGGCGAGTTTGTAGTTTTCCAGTATCGGCTCGCCAGATGGATAAGGTGCGATCGCGCTGGGCTGTCAAGATCCACTTGCCATCTGGACTAAACATCACTTGGGTCACAGCCGCTAATTCAGTCAATTGCAGCCTGACGGTTCCAGTCGCCACTGACCAAACTTTGACCAAGGGTAAACCTTGAGCAGTAGCGGCCACTTGTTGTCCATCGGAACTGAAAGCAAATGCGGTAATTGCCGCTGTGCCAGTTCCCAATTCTGACCAGGACAGAATTTGAGTTGGCTCTAAATGCTTGTTCAAGATAGTTTGAGGATTGAGGGCCCACAGACGAATGGTGCTATCTTCCCCAGCGGTCGCTAGATGCTGTTGATCAGGACTGAAGACTAACTGACGCACGCGCCCTTCATGTCCCCGTAGTTCAAGCTGCAAGCGCAAATCCTGTAGGGCTGCCCGCAGGCTAGATTGTGCTTCATAGCTCGGATGCCCTGACTCAGAGGCTAGCCGACTCACCAACAGTGCCGTCATTGGGTCACGATTGGTATCTTGGAGAATGGTTTGGGCGATCGCTGCCCGTTCTCGTGAGGTCGCCATCTGCAACTGATGATCTTTCTCAGATGCTGAGTGAACCGCTCCCCCATATTGGCTCAGCACAGCCGCCAGCGTGATCAACAGCATCGAGGGCACTGCAATTTGTAACTGCCGAGATTCTCGTCTAGCCCGGCGGATTTCGGTCTGGCTAATGGCAATATACTGCTGTGCCAGTGCTGACAGTTCGTGAGGATAAGCTCTCTGGAAATCTTCGGCATCTCGGAGTCGCAGTCCATGCAGCAAATACTCACCTACCAGCGATTGTCCAGCACTGTCCCATTCTTGTGCTGCTTGTTCAATGCGTCGTAGCCGTCGCAGTATGTCCCGACTTTCCTCCAACCAGCTTCGCAACAGCGGCCAGTTGCGGATCAAGGTTTCATGTGCCACATCGACAATTTCGCTGGTAGATGATTTCAGTTGGCTTAGTTCAAGGGTTGCAGTCAATCTCGGCTGATGCCAATTCTCTGAGGGGTACTGCCCTTCTTGATGGCTGGTAATCACTAGCTTGGCTGCCACTAATTTTTCTAAGACTTGTTCTACCAACTCCTCTGGAAAAGCGGGGCTGAGCAGTTCAGCTTTCATGACGCGGCGGCGGGTGTCTTCAGTGCCTTCCCCCAACTGCGTGAGCGCCAGAAAAATTCGTTTCGCGATGGTCTGCTCCTCGGAAGTGAGCCTGTTAAACACCGCTGTTGCTTGCGTTTGCAGGGTTCCCCGAATGCTACCCAACTCCTGATATGCCTCCAGTGTCAGCCGGTCTGGTCCTCCTTTAGGGTTAATCCGCCGCTGCTTCCAAAGTTCCAGCAGAGTATATTGCAATAGCGGAAGTTCGCCGGGCGCACCGATCACGTCCAGCAGCATGTTGTAGATCAAGCTGGGTTCACAGACTAAGCCTACCTTTTGGGCCGGTTTGAGAATAGTGGCTTTGATTTGCTCATATTTAAGTGGATGAACTTTGATGTAATGCTGCTCAATTTGCTGAGCTAAGTCATGATGCAGCGCGCATTTTGACTGAAAGTCTGAGCGGAGCACAATCACAATACTGAGATAACCGTCTGCTATCTCTAAAGCTTCTACTAAACAACTAAAGAACTGCTGTCGTTCTTGCTCTCCGTGAGAGCCTTTAGCTAAAGTAAAGACCTCTTCAAATTGATCAATGACTAACAGCATTCGAGGGTGCTGAGGGGTCACTAAGGGGGCTGTATGGGTGGGTAAACTGGCTTGTACCAACTGAGCCAACCCTTTGCCACCTGCTTTTAAGAAAGTCTCGGCTCGTCGGAGTTGCTCAGCACGTTCTAAACTGCCTAACTGAGGTTGGATGAAGACGCTGGCAAGACTCTTGAGGGGATGTTGTCCAGGAGTCAAGAGTTTGATCCGCCACAGTTGATCGGCTCGTTGCTTCAAGCTGGCGATTAGTCCGGCTCGAATCAGAGACGATTTGCCGATACCCGAATCTCCCACGACTGCTATGAAGCGATCGCACTTCAGTTTCTCTACGAGTTCGGCTGTTAACTCTTCCCGCCCAAAGAAATAGTCTGTGTGGATTTCATCGAAGTGTGCCAAACCCCGGTAGGGGCAGAGTTCTTTTGATGTTTGTACCTTGGGAACAATGGGCTGCCCAGCCGCGCAGCGAGTTAGGGTGATTTCGCTACCGGAACTTTCAAATAAAGGCTGCTGAATTTCGCCCTTCAGATTGTGGTTTACCCAATCGGTGAGGGAGTGGTTGGTGACAATCCCTGATTCTACTCGGCGAGGATCTAAACCCGTTAGAATGGCTTGGGTAAAGATGCTGTAGGGGCTTTCTAAAGACTCATAGGCTGTCTCATATTCTCTAGAAGCTGCCATGAACAAACGATCGGTTCCGGGGCGCACTCCTGGATCAGCTTCTAAAAAGTTGAGCAGTTCGCCACTATGGCAGCAGTCTAGAATGATAATCCGCTGTTTCACGGGGCTTTCTTGTAGCAACCGTCGCAGCCAGAACAGAG
>JAAUOQ010000496.1 GCA_012034795.1 Leptolyngbyaceae cyanobacterium CRU_2_3 | reverse complement strand
GGCACTACCTCGAAAAGGCGAAGTATGATTCTGAACCTGACGCATCGGCTACCTGCAAATGCCAATCGTGCTGTTAATTTCACACTCAACCTCACCGCAGAGGAGCGATCGCGATCGCATCATCACTTTCAAGCCGAAGGAGGACAAGGGCTGCATCTCCAGTTGCCCAGAGGTACGGTGCTGTATCACGGAGATTTATTAGCTACGACAGATCAAGAGGCGATCGTCCAAATTGCCGCTAAACCAGAACCCGTGATCACGGTTGTAGCTTCTAGCGCGATTCTGTTACTTCGTGCTGCTTACCATCTTGGCAATCGTCATGTGCCTTTAGAAGTGACAATCGATTACTTACGGCTCTCCCCAGATCCAGTGCTGAAATCGATGTTGGAGCAGATGGGACTGCATGTCATAGAAGAAACGCTCCCCTTCCAACCAGAAGTAGGAGCGTATCATAGCCACAGGCAGGCATATTCTGAGCATTCCCAAATTCCCGCCCCCGCACCCTTGGGCCGCGTAGATTGACATCGCTTGAGTGGGAGAAATCATGCTAACGAACTCACAGGACTTGCTACGCTTGTTGCAATTGGTGAATCCGGCTTTGCCAGTCGGTGCCTATAGCTATTCGGAAGGACTGGAAACCTTAGTCCAAGCCGAAGTCGTCATGAATGGGCAAAGCTTGGAACAGTGGTTAAGTCAAGAGTTGCGGTACGGGGTAATTCGCCTAGAGGCGATCGCCTTGCTGAGGGCTTATCAGGCAGTTCAAATTCAGCATCTGACAGACCTAAATGTCTGGAACCAATGGCTTTCGGCCTTGCGAGAAACAGAAGAACTGCGGGAACAGAGTTGGCAAATGGGACGTTCTCTTACTCGTTTGCTCTTACAACTTCAGCCTGAAATACAGCCCCTAATCGAAGCTTGCGGTGAACCCTGCAACTTTGCGATCGCTTTTGCTCTGGCGGCTAGTTATTGGCAAATTGATCCGAAAACTACCGTACTGGGCTATCTCCATAGCTGGGTGTCTAACTTGGTGAATGCTGGCGTGCGATTAATTCCTTTAGGACAGACGCAAGGACAACAGCTACTGCTCAATCTGTATTCCCAGTTGGCACAAACTGCGGAGTCTGTTTTGTTGGGGGCAGAGGAAGATCTTTGGACTTGCGGATGGGGATTAACGATCGCCAGCATGACTCACGAAACTCTTTACTCGCGGCTATTTCGGAGTTAGGCAATCCTTAAGTTTAGGCTGGCAGACCTACAAAGACAGGGCGGGACACCCTACCACTGCCCCGTGCTTCCAAGCGATCGGGAGTCAAATTTCTAATTAGCCTACCGCTACCCCGTGCTTCTAGCCGACTACAGTATAGAGATTGGTCAATCGTTTTCCGGGTAGAAACGATTGCCTCACAGGGTAACATCACGAAAAGATAAGTTAAGGCGTTCATAGTGTTTGTAACTACTAAATCGATGACGTCATTTGCAGTAAATTCTAAATCTTTGAGGGATGGGGATATTGCTCATCCAGTTTCCTTGATGTCCCTATTAGCCAGGTGCTAACCCTTGATGCTTCATGCTTTTTAGAGCCTAAACTGCATCCACTTGAGGAATTGGGCGAGAAAATATATTTTTGTTTCGTAGGCCCGTTTGCCAAAGTTGACTGGGTTTTTGAGAAGATTCAACGATAAAGTTCATTAATTTGGCGATTGACATATCAACCACGCTAATGCTCTAAGATTCAGAAATATTCGCAATTGAACGGGTGAGCTAAGAATTGGAGAAGATGATACAAACCTTTCGCGTTGGAATTGCTGGTCCTGTTGGTTCTGGGAAGACAGCCTTGGTAGACTCCCTCTGCAAAACGATGCGAGAGCAATTCAATATTGCTGTGGTTACTAACGATATCTATACTCAGGAAGATGCTCAGTTTTTAGTGCGAAGTCAGGCACTGGCAAGCGATCGCATCATTGGGGTTGAAACAGGAGGCTGTCCGCATACTGCGATTCGGGAAGATGCCTCGATTAACTTGGTAGCGATCGAGCAGTTAGAACAAAAGTTTAGTCCGCTCGATCTGGTTTTGTAGAGAGTGGCGGTGATAATTTAGCTTCAACTTTTAGCCCAGAACTCGTAGATTTAACGATCTACGTGATTGACGTGGCCGCAGGCGATAAAATTCCTCGCAAAGGCGGCCCAGGCATTACTAAATCTGACCTACTTGTGATTAACAAAATTGATCTTGCCCCCATGGTAGGAGCAGATTTGAGCGTTATGGAACGCGATGCCAAAACAATGCGCGGACATAAGCCTTTTGTATTTACTAATCTTAAGATTCAACAGGGATTAAGCACTATCACTGACTTCATTGAACAGCACATGGGCAAACCTGTTTCATCTGCGCGACTTATCTGAAAGTCACCTCATGCCTTGATCCTTTGTCTAGGGCTAAAAATAATCTTGACAAATCTGCATCTGAGACAGGTTCCAGAGAGCAGTACACCTGTTTAAGGACAAGAGAATTGGGAAATTAGCTGAGTTTTGACAACTAATCGGATTGCGCCGCTAATCGAGCAACACAAAATTGGGCAGTTAATGTTTTGTATCATAAGGCACAATGAAGGGTTAGTTAATAGCTTTAATATTTCACTCAATTCATTGAATTTCAAAACTTTGCCCAAGTTTATTTAATGGCAGTGGGAGATGAAAAATTAAGTCTCTTTCCTGAGAAATAACCTCTTTATTTTCCAAAGGGTTAGGAAAAAGAGTTTAAGCCTTTCAAGCGCTGTTCTTTGAAAATGGCTAGGGTTAAGTTTCGGTAATGACTGGGCGTGATTCTTTTACGCTTACACGTATCGCGTAGTGGCCGTTGGTTAGAGCTTATCTAATCAGGTTCACTTCGTCATTGCCGTGTGTTTTTAAGTCTTGCTTTTAGGATATGTTGTGTTAAGGAGAAGTCAATGGCTGAGTCACGTGAACCCCTGACCATATTGGGCAGCATCGGTCGTCGTAAATTTATTAAATATGGTTCGCTGGCACTGGGAGCTAGCGTAGTCACAGCCTGCACAGGAGGGGGGGAGGTAATACTCAAAGTGCGGCATCGGGTAGTTCAGGTGCTGCACCGTCAGGAACGGGAGTCAAAGTCGGAATACTCTATTCCACAACAGGTACGATCGCGATCGTTGAAAAATCTCTCCAAGATGCAACATTTTTGGCGATCGAGCAGATCAATGAGGGTAAAGGCCCTTGGGAGGGTAAGAAAGGCGTGGGTGGTAAACCCATCGAAATGGTGGTTGTTAACCCCGACTCTAACTGGGACTTGTACAACCAGATGGCGAAGCGCCTGATTGATGAAGACAAAGTCTCTTGCGTTCTAGGGTGCTATACTTCTGCC
>JAAUOQ010000495.1 GCA_012034795.1 Leptolyngbyaceae cyanobacterium CRU_2_3 | reverse complement strand
AAACGGATGAACTACATTGAATGTGCAAACATCCCTCAGTAGAACCGCTGAGAGATGGAATCTTGAGCAAAATCTGAATCGCTTTCTGGCTGGTGTCCGTTTGAGTTTGTAGCACTCCTCCTAAACAGGAAACTGGCATCAGTAGCTCACCTAAAACAGACTGTATCCAGTCTTCTTGCTCATGAACTTTTGGCAGAGGTACGGGCACAATGGCTTCTAAAGCCACAGCATCTGGAGTATAAATCAGCTTACAGTAGGCGCAATCGACGCGGTTCAAGCGTTCAGTTGCCTGGAGAAAGATATGGACACAGGACAATGGCAGAGGTTGCTCGGTTCCGACAAGCGTGAGCCGGGCAGTGCTAAGAATGCTAGCCAATTGATCTGACAACGCATCCTGATTGTAAGCAAGACGATGGGCTGAAGATCGCCAAGATTGCTTTTCTGACTGATGTTGGAGGGCAGCATCCAGAGCGATCGTCGTCATTGCACAAAGTGTTTGCAAAACCTCCAGGAATTCGGGTGCCATTGCATGATGGCTAAAAGTTGCCATCACGCCAATCACTCTGTCTTTAATCACCAATGGATAACCTGCAAAGCCCCGAATTTGCTGGGCAATTGCCCATTCTCGATCGCCCACCCAAGGTTCATCGGCTAAGTGATTGCTCAAGAATGACACGCGGTTTTGAGCAATTTTGCCCACCTTATAGGACCCCATTGGTACACGGGCAAATGCGCCATTGGTGTGCGTATACATGCCAGAAGAGGCGACTAATCTGAGCGCGGTTTGGTCAGGTTCAGTCAGCCAAATTCGGGCAAAGGCACAATCGAACTTTTCCACTAAGCCTTGGGTCACTTGCTCGGCGATCGCCTTTGAGTCCAGACAACCCGAAAAACTTTGGGCGATTTCGCTTCCTCGCTGTAAATCGAAGAGCAGTCGGGTTGGGTCAAGTAACTTGGTGATTGGGTCAGGCATTTGTACACTACCAGGGACTCTTACTGAATTCATGCCTAGATTCATGCCTAGATGAGTACACAAAACTGTATTGCAAATGACTCATATCTAAAAATGCTAATGGGTAAATACTGCTGGCAGAACTGAGTATCTCAATCAACAATGGCAGGATTACACTGGATTATCCTTCAAATCTGGGCTTTTGCTGGAATAGTGTGAACTAGTTCATCCAGGGAGATGGGTCCAGTTTGGTAACCATCCGAGAACAGGATATTTAGACGGGTGAACCCTACGGATTTAGCAACCTATTTGGGTGCAAGGCAGGGGGCCACCTTTACCATCAGCCTGCCGCTCTCACCTGGCAAAATCCGATTTTGGCAAATCCGATTTCGTCGAAGTTGTGACGAATCTAAACAGTCACAGGGTTTAAGATAAATTAGCCGATTAAATTTTAAGGATGCATTTGGCCCAACCACATCAACTGCACCTCCCAATGGGGAGCCAATTAGATGGATGACTGAAGCGAACATGAACTTGATTGAGTTGTTTGCAGGGGATGGCGAAGTACAGCAGGTGATGCGATCGCTCGATTGGTCTGCAACTCGCTTCAGTGGTCTGGAAACCTGGACACCCAGACTCCTTACTGTTATCAACCTCTGCCTCAATGCTCGGCTACCCATCATGATTTCTGGGGATCAGAGTTTGCTGTTTTGTACAATGACAGCGCAAGTCGGCTGTTGGGGTTTCAGAATCCGCATCCATTGCTAGGTCAACCGCTAGGTCAACCGCTAGATCAACCGCTAGGTCAACCAGCAGGACGAGACTACAGTGCAGATCTGCGGAACCAGGTTTTGCCTGCACTTCAGATAGTTTTAGCCACTGGACAGTCCGCAGAGTCGGAGGTTGTATGGCAACGCGATCGCCAAGATGAATCCGAACCATGCTACTTGACGTTTTCTCATACGCCCATTCGGCTGGAAACAGGAGAGTGCGGCGGCGCTTTTACAACCCTTAGTTTGATAGATAGTTTGATAGATAGTTTGACAGGCAGGTCAGCAGTGGATCGGGTGGATCGGGTGGATGGACTCCCCGGCAAATCGCGCCGCATCTTACCAGAACTGACACCCCCCGCTACAAATCGAAGCAGAACGCATTGCCGCTTTAGCAGAATCAGACTGTGAAGCCGCTTCCAGTGCGACTGGATCTGAAGAGGAAGATTTAGAAAAACAGGACGCCCCAAATTTAGAGACTCCAAATTTAGAGACTTGTGCGATCGATCACCAGCGCGCTGAGCAAATGAATTCTCTGCTGTCTGCAATCGTCGAGTCTTCAGATGATGCCATTATCGGATTTACCTCAAATAACCAGATTGTGAGTTGGAATTGTGGTGCTGAGAAAATTTTTGGCTACCAGTCAAAAGAGATTCAGGGGCAATCTATAGCCCTTTTGGTGCCGCCCGATCGCATCCATGAGTCATCTGATATTTTGGACACCTTGCAGCAGGGAGAGAGCATTAAACACTTTGAAACAGTGCGCCTTTGCAAAGATGGCACCCTCATTGATGTAGCCATTACCGCCTCACCGATCCAAACCAGTGATAAGGAACTGATCGGCGTTTCAATGACCCTACGAGATATGACGGCATCGAAGCATGCTGAAGCCATTCGTCAACAAACCGAAAAGGCATTACAACAAGCCAACGAACGGTTTGAATGGGCGGCAATGGCGGTTAACTGCCTGATTTATGACTGGGATATTGTCCACAATCACATGGAGCGGACAGAGGGCTTAACCCGCATCTTAGGCTATTCGCTAGCAGAAGCCGAACCCCATGCTGAGTGGTGGAGAGTGTTGATCCATCCCGAAGATGTGCACCGAGTAGATGCTGAGGTGTCAGCCAGCCTGGCCATTGGCGATCGCTACGCCGTAGAATATCGCATTCGCCACAAAAACAATCAATATATCTATGTAATGGATCAGGGATTGGTAGCCGCCCGCAATGCTGATGGTAAACCCACCCGGCAAGTCGGCAGTGTCACCGATACCAGCGAACGTCAGCGGACAGAGGCAGCATTGCGCGATCGCGAAACCCGCCTGCGACTGATCATCGAAAGTGCCAAAGACTACGCGATCATTACCCTTGATTTTGAGAATCGCATTACAAGTTGGAATTCTGGAGCGCAAAGGCTACTGGGCTACGAAGAGGCAGATATTCTGGGGCAGCAGGGCAGCATTATCTTTACGCCAGAAGATGTAGCACAGGGCAACCCCGAAGCGGAAAAACAAGCAGCGCTGCTCACAGGGCGTGGAGAAAATGAACGCTGGCATGTGCGGCAAGACGGGAGCCGCTTTTGGGGTAGCGGGCTAATGATGCCCTTGCGAGACGAAGTCGGACAAAACAGGGATCCTCAAATCATGCAGGATAAACCTG
>JAAUOQ010000071.1 GCA_012034795.1 Leptolyngbyaceae cyanobacterium CRU_2_3 | reverse complement strand
AGCGATCGCCTGCTCCTCAAGGAACTCAGCCTGATTCGCTAACGTCAAGTGGAGTGTTCAAACGCAACTGATGGGGGAGCAATGCTCACCCCTAGTGAAGTTGTGGCTGCATCCAACCGAATGGGCTATTTTGCCATGCCAGATCTCCGCGACAATACTCCCAACACTGCTAGAGTGCTCAAACTCAACGCGCTGAGCCAAACGTTCAAAGATCAGGTAGGTGGGCGCGATCGCCATGATTACTACAGCTTCAAGCTACGGCAGCGCAGTAGTTTTAACCTCTCGCTCCGGGGCTTACAGGCAAATGCTGAGGTGGAGTTGTTGAGCGATCGCAACCGGGATGGTCGGCTAGACAGCAGCGAACAAGTGGCAGCCTCTAAGCAATTGGGTAAACGCAAAGAGGCAATGGCTCTGACACTAGATCCAGGCAACTACCACATTCGAGTTTTTTCAGCCACCCGTTTGGATCAAACGCACTATAGCCTTAGCACTTCAGCCGCTTCGTTAGGACAATTCCAAGCAAAGTACTACAGCAATGCCAATCTATCAGGTCAGCCCGCGTTGACCGAATATTTAGGGGATGGCAGCCTCAAATTCTCTCGCGACTGGACGACGGGCTGGCCCACTAGTCCCTCAAATCATCCCTCAAATCATCCCTCGAATAGCTTCTCAGCACGGTTTACCACAGAGCGATCGCTGTCTCCAGGCTTGTATCAGGTGAAAGTTCTCTCGAACGACGGTGTGCGGGTTAAAGTGGGCAAACAAATAGTGATTGATCAATGGGCCGATCAAGCCTATTTGCCCCACTCAGGTTACTTCTATGCAGATGGTAAAAAGACCTTGCCCATTAGGGTTGAGTATTTTAATAAGAATGAAAATAATAGCGAACTAGACAGCAATAGCCCTGGCAACAGGGAAAAGCCAGCGATCGATTTTGAGATTATTCCTGTGACTCCATTTCAAGACGGCAACTCTTCCACTCAGTGGAAAAGCCAGTGGAAAACCACTCTATTTGCCTGGGACGATAGCCAGAACGACAGTCCTAGCGTCAACTTTGCCGATCAAGGGTTGGGGAATCCACAGGCGATCGGGGTGCTCAACCTTGGCTCCAATATCCGCAGTGATGGCAAACCAGGCATCCAATTTGACTGGGGAACTGATACCTATGTTAGCGATGGCTACCGCTTGCCCCATGATACATTCGCGATGCAAGCCACTACTACCGCAGAGTTTGACGGTAGCCTCTACAAATTCCGCGTCAAAGGTGATGATGGATTCCAAATTTTTGCCAAACCCCAAAAGGGTGGCAAAACCTATGCCATTACGCCCAAAAAACAATGGGTACAAGGTGTCAATACTGAGCAAGAAATCACCTATAAGCTCCCTGCTGGCTCCTATGACCTAACGTTTAACTACTTCGAGAAACGCAATCTTGCCAACTTTGATCTGTCCTGGGAAAAAGTGCTGCAAACCAGTCCGTTACCCAATGCCAACCCTACTCAACCGGATTCCTCGTCGCTGTGGGATAGCCCCCTACACGGCTATCCTTTGACTAGCCCTTACGGACAGCGAACCTATCAAACGGTAGCGAAACAGTCTCAGGATTTCATCGAGGCATTGATTTAGGCACAGGCGATGAACGTCCGCCGATTGAAGCTGCTAGGAAAGGGGTCGTCACCTATGCTGAAGTTGGCTGGAATGGTGGCTTTGGCAATTTGGTGGAAATTGATCATGGAGATGGGTTGCAAACTCGCTATGCTCATTTATCCAGCATCTTGGTGAAACAGGGCGATCGCGTTGATGTGAATACGGTAATCGGCTATGTCGGCATGACGGGAACCGCAACTGGAAATCACTTGCATTTTGAAGTGCTCATCAATGGTACCGATCAAGATCCGAAGAAGTTCTTAGAGTTCTGCTTAAAGATCGTCGAGAGTCATTCTTTAGG
The DNA here is from genome assembly GCA_012034795.1 of Leptolyngbyaceae cyanobacterium CRU_2_3. Lineage (GTDB taxonomy): Bacteria > Cyanobacteriota > Cyanobacteriia > Elainellales > Elainellaceae > Drouetiella. The sequence continues at coordinate 10,870 of JAAUOQ010000071.1, read as the reverse complement.
TGACTATTACCTATTTCAGCCGAAATTCTTGCAATCGATTAAATACCTATATCTATCAGAAGACACTCGTACTATCGATCTCTTCCTACCGATTGAAGGCAGTTTTTTTGTACCCTCCTACGCTGATACGAGTAAGGGCTGACGAAAGCTAAAACCTTACAAACATATACTAGGAGAGACCCATGTTTCAGAAAAGTAAATTATCGAACCAGGCTCTGGTTGGTTTAGTGAGTCTGGGTTTTGTGGGAGCGATCGCCATCTCTGCTACCCCCAGCATCGCCACCCCTACTTCCGATTCCACCGGTGCCCCTGCAACCAGTCTGCCTGCGGGTGGTAATACTCCCAACGGTGAAGCACCGCAGCGCTCAACCCCTAACTTTGGTTTAACTCCGAATTCTGGCTCAACTCCTAATTCTGGCTCCCCGGCTCAGCCCTCAAACACAACTAGCGGCAGAACCAGCGGAACCGGAACCACCGCCTGTCCGTCAAGCAGTAGCGGCGCTCCGTCTAACCGGACCGATAGTTCGACCCTACAATCGAATTCTCAACTAAGCAACAGTGCGACTATGGGTACTTCTGGCACGAGCGCCATGCCTACCACGCCTGACAATGATGCACCTGTGACCCATACTCAGCCTAGTGGCACCGAGCGAGAAAGTGCTGCTCGCCTTCCCCTGTCTGCCTGCGTTCCCAATGATGCACCGGGCACAACCGACTTCTCCAACCCAGGTGGCATCCGATAGGCTCACTTGCTCATCACTCTGTCGTTTTCAACTCCTCCAACCCAGGCGGCATCCGATAGGTCCACTTGCTTATCACTCTGTCGTTTTTCCGCAGTCTACAATCGACAAGATAGATGACAGTCTTATCGAAACGTCCCATAGCCTAGTATGGAAATTGGGGAACGAACGAGAACTTAATTCCGCCTATTGATGATGTGGCTTTTGGTAAAAGCCACATCATTCATTTAAGAAATGAACCTCCTAAATCTAATGAGGTTTAATACTTTCCGAGAAACTTAATAAGTATAAAAAATTTGAATTTCAGAATTACTTAGTTTTTTAAGATTAGATTTAAAATTTACCGTTGCTATAGATAGATTTTATTCACAATCAATCTCGCTCTCATGGTTGACGGCGATCGCTGAAATGTCTCTTAAGCTAATTGAAGTGAGAAAAACAGTAAGACGTTAGTTAGACCTCACTCTTACACATTAGGAGATACATATGCTTCAGAAAAAGTAAGCGCTCTATCAAACTTTTGATAGGACTTGGTTTAGGATTTAGTGCGATCGCGACTTATGCAGTTCCCAGCGAAGCGCAAACTCCTAACCAATCTCAAACACCTTCATACACTTCATCTGATGCAAATGATGACAGCATGACCCGAATGAGAGTAGAGCCTAGTTCAACAGAGCGGACGCCGCCAGCGAACTCTACCAGTCCTGAACGGTCAGCAGACGCAAACGACAGCTTAACCAACAGCAAGAGCGCCTCGCAATCGGTTTCTCAGGCTTCTCTGTCTAGTGACCTGCCTATAACCAATACACATCCTGGTGGCACCGAGCGTGAGAGTGCCGTCCGCACTCCTCTGATAGATCCTGGCGAGGTGAATAATGGCATCTCTGGTGCAGGCAATCTGTCTGGTGCAGGCAATCTGTCTGGTAATAGCTCTTCTGGCAGTAGCTCTATAGACACCTCTTCATCTCCTGCCACTGACGCACCTGTGACTAATACGCAACCTGGTGGCACCGAGCGTGAAAATGCTACTCGTACTCCGCTGACAGACCCTGGTGAAGTTAACACTGGTGGGAGTACAAGCAATACTCCAGGTGACACGCAGAGCACAGGCAGCCGCGATCAGACTTTTGAGCAAGCGCTTGACAATAATGTTGAGTTCAGCACTCTAGCAACCGCGATCAGAGCAGCAGGTTTAGAATCTACTCTAGCTGGCAGTGGCCCTTTCACCATCTTTGCGCCAACGAACCAAGCCTTTGCTGCTATTCCGCCTGAGACACTAAGACAGCTTCTACTACCCGAAAACCGTCAAGTCTTGCGCCAGATTCTCACCTACCATGTTGTGCAAGCTGATTTGCCCTCCAGTGCGATTAAGTCTGGCCCCGTGAGTACGGTAGAAGGATCTTCTGTAGCGATCGCCGCTAACTCAGGTTCTGTAACTGTTGCGGGTGCCAACGTAGTCCAACCTGATATCGTGACTCGCAACGGTGTGATTCATGCGATCGATCAAGTACTCCTTCCCCCTGCCTTACAGCAATAGACTCAGTGGATCGAAAAGCCTGATACCTGTTTCTAAAACCCAGATTTTTCTGCGCGCGGAGCGCACCACAACTACCCAATTTTCGATCTACTGAAGACTATCCATAGAACTGGTTAGGGAAGAGCAGGAGCATAACGCTCCTGCTTTTTATTGCTGCTTTTTATTGTTGAATTTTTGTTTGGGGAATAAGTCGTTTGAGCAAAGAGGCAGCATCCATGAAGTTTCATAAATTTCGCTGAAGCTTCGTAAAGCTCAGAAGCCTGATATTTGCTGGGTTAAGTGGCAATATGGTAGCCTATTTGACTATCCCCATACAGAGGATAGAAAACTTTAGCGGCATACAGATCCCCTAAGTTAAGGCTTAAATAATGTTTAAAAGAAGATTTATTAGCCAAATTCTGGTTTCGCTATTCACTTTTGCGCTAGTGGTTGCCTGTACACAACCCAATCCTTCCAATAGTTCTGTAACTCCCAGTAGCGAGGGCTCTACGACTTCGAGGAATGCTGTAGCTATTCCGATTGGGGTTGCGGTAGCTCAAACCAGTAACGTCTCTTTATTAGGACAAGAGCAGGTTATAGGAGCAAAAATTGCTGAGCAAGTTTTTAATCAGAAAGGCGGTGTGAATGGTACCCCCATTAAGCTAATATTCCAAGACACAGCAGGTGACGAACAGGGTGCCATTAATGCTTTCAATACGCTAATTTCTCAGAGCAAAGTTGTGGGCATTGTAGGCCCTACCCTTTCGCAACAAGCTTTTGGGGCTGATCCGGTGGCTGAACGAGCCAAAGTTCCTGTTTTAGCTCCTTCTAATACTGCCAAAGGAATTCCGCAAATTGGCGACTATATTGCGCGAGTTTCTGCGCCAGTGGCAGTTGTTGCACCCAACGCTATAGAAGCTGCCCTCAAGACAAATCCGCAAATTAAAAATGTGGCAGTTTTCTTTGCTCAAAATGATGCCTTTAGTAAATCAGAAACCGGTACTTTTCAAAAGACCGTTCAAGATAAAGCGCTTAACTTAGTGACTGTTCAAAAGTTTCAAACGACGGATACTGACTTTCAAACTCAGGTCACCAATGCCATGAACCTCAAGCCAGATTTGATCATCATTTCTGGTTTAGCAGCCGATGGCGGCAACTTGGTGAAACAGTTGCGAGATTTAGGATATAAAGGGTTGATTATTGGCGGTAACGGACTGAATACCTCTAACATTCTTCCAGTTTGTAAACAAGCCTGCGACGGTGTTTTAATTGCTCAAGCCTATAGCCCTGAGCATCCAGGAGATCTCAACAAAACGTTCCGAGATGTCTATAAAACCCAAAATAAAAAAGAACCCCCTCAATTTAGTGCTCAAGCTTTCACGGGCATTCAGGTTTTTGTAGAAGCTTTGACTGCTTTAGACAACAAAACTAAGCTGAATACTCTGTCTTTGGAACAACTGCGGACAGAACTCAACAAACAGATTCTCTCTGCTAAATATGACACTCCTTTGGGGCAAATTTCTTTTGACTCTGAAGGAGAAATTCAACAAAGCCAATTTTATGTGGCGCAGATCAAGATGGATGCTGATGGTCAAAATGGCAGGTTTGAGTTCTTAAAATAGGTTGTTGTCAAAACAGGTAAAAATTGATCTCTGGCTCCTCAAAAAGCTAGAGATCAATAAAGCCAGAGATCAATATTGATAATGTTAGGGCTATTGATTACTATCAATTGATTCAATGCTTTAAAGATGGGATGAATTGCATTTCTATTAAAGAATATTTAAGAATATTGTACTGACGAAGAGTATGCTGACAATGCAAGCGTCCTTTCTGTTTAATCATGGACACCACTCTATTTTTACAGCAATTTTGAATGGACTTTCCATTGGCAGTGTTTACGCTATTTTTGCCCTGGGTTATACATTGGTGTTCTCCATTTTGGGCATTATTAACTTTGCTCATGGCGCAATTTTTACGCTGGGGGCTTATTTTAGTTACACCTTAACGGGTGGTGCATTTGGCTTTAATGGATTGTTAGCCAACGCCTCTTTGCCTATTCATTTGCCTTTCTTGTTTGCGCTGGTGCTGGGAAGTATTTTGGCAGGCATTGCCTCTGTGATTGTGGAACGCCTGGCATTTCGCCCATTGCGAAAAAGAGGAGCCGATCCACTGCTGACACTGGTTTCCAGCTTAGGAGCCGCTGTTGTGATTGTGAATGTAATTCAATACTTAGTGGGATCTGAGATTTATACATTTCCCAGCGACATTTATGGCCGCTTGCCTGCATCGATCAACTTTGGCACGGTGGAAAGACCGATCGCCATTCGGACAGTGCAAATTGTGATTTTTTCAGTTTCCGCCTTGATTGTGTCCATTCTCACCTATTTCATTAACTTCACCCGATTTGGTAAAGCCTTGCAGGCAGTTTCAGAAGATGCTATTACGGCTAGTTTATTAGGAATTAATACTGAAAAATTTATTACCTTCACGTTTTTCTTAAGCGGTTTTTTAGCAGGTTTAGCTGGAACTTTAGTGGGATCTAGCGTCAGCATTGCGGGTCCCTATTTTGGGATTGCTTTTGGTTTAAAAGGATTGGGGGTCATTGTCTTAGGTGGCTTAGGCAACATTCCAGGTGCAGTTTTGGGAGGACTGGTGATTGGTTTGGCAGAAGCCTTTGTCCCTGCCGATTATTCAGGCTATAAAGAGGCGATCGCCTTTGCATTACTGTTTATGATGCTACTCGTTCGTCCCCAAGGACTGTTGGGGCGATCGGTGATTCAAAAAGTTTAGCCAAACGGTTGGGTCAAACAGTCTAGAAATTATGACAATGACTGCATTTTTAGAAACCTACGGCTTCCTCATCGTTTCCATGCTGCTGGGCGCACTGTTGGGTTTATCTGTGTATTTGCCTCTGATGGCAGGGCAGCTATCTCTGGCGTCTCCAGGATTTTATGCCTTGGGAGGATACATTGCAGCCATTCTCTCGACTCAAGTTTTTCCAGTAACAGAAGGTTCTTTTCCGCTGCTAGAGCTGCTACTAGAGATGCTGTTGGCGGCGATCGCGGCGGCGGTGTTGGCGATCGCCCTGGGAATTCCAGTTTTGCGATTACGGGGAATTTATCTGGCCATTGCCACGATCGCCTTTGTGGAAATCCTGCGGGTGTTGGCGCTAAATTTGGAGATCACGGGCGGAGCCGTCGGCATTTTTGGTATTCCTCAGCCGTTTCAGTCTCAAATTGGCTATTTGTGGATTGTGGTGCCGCTGCTGGGGTTGAGTATGGTGTTTTTGTATCGGCTGGAGTCGATGCATGTAGGGCGGGTGCTGCGGGCTATCCGAGAAGATGAGCTAGCCGCCGATACCATGGGAATTAACCCGACCCACTATAAGTTACTGTCCTTTGTACTAGGTGCAGTTTTGGCAGGCGTAGTCGGAGCCATTAGCGCCCATTTCCTCAATACCTGGAATGCGCGTCAGGGGACGTTTGATGCCAGTATTGTCTATCTGGCGTTTGTGCTGAGTGGTGGTTCTAGAACTTTTGTGGGGCCGGTCGTCGGGGGAATCGTGCTGACGGCGCTACCAGAAATCCTGCGCGGCATGGCAGGAATTAGTGGATTGCCCATCTGGTTGGCTCAGTTTCTCCAAGACGGTCGGCTCATTATCTTTGGATTATTGATCGTCATGAGTACGGTCTTTTTACCCCCAAGGGGTAATTACACCAGAACGGTTACAACGATGGCGATGGCGAAAGCGGCAGCCAGGCAAAGAGAAACAAGAGAAACAAGAGAAGGGAGTGACTGAGAGAGAGTGAGAGTGAGGCAAGAATGGCTACGGGAATCATAGAGGCGCGGATGGAACAGCACGGGCAGTTTCCCCTATTGGAAGTCCAACAAGTGACCCGGCGGTTTAGCGGTTTGGTGGCGGTCAATCAGGTTTCTTTTACAGTTGCTCAGGGCGATATTTTTGGCTTGATTGGCCCCAATGGCGCGGGTAAGACCACGTTGTTTAATGTGATTACCGGGTTGATTCCCCCTTCTAGTGGTCAGTTGATCTATCAGAACCAACGCATTACAAAATTACAGCCCCATCGCATCGCTGCCAAAGGAATTGCTCGCACATTTCAGAACTTGCGGCTATTCGGTAATTTATCCGTCTTGGAAAATGTAGCGATCGCTCGCCATACTCACCGGCGATCGGGTCTGGTTCAAGAGATTTTGCGGACTCCAAGGGCGATCGCTGAAGAACGCCAAACCCACTTGAAAGCACTTGAGCTATTGGCATGGGTGGGCTTAGCTGAGAAGGCTGAGCAAACTGCCCGTAACCTGTCCTATGGCGACCAGCGCCGCTTGGAAATTGCGCGGGCACTGGCTGTCGAGCCACGGCTGCTCTTGCTAGATGAACCTGCCGCTGGCATGAATCCCAACGAAAAAGCTGCCCTTAGCCAACTCATCCGCCAACTTCGTGATGCTTTTAATCTGACAATTGTCCTAATTGAACATCATGTTCCTCTAGTGATGGGCTTGTGCAATCAGATTGCGGTTCTAGACTTTGGACAATTGATCGCGATCGGTCAACCAGAAGTGGTTCGGCAAGATCCTGCGGTGATTGCCGCGTATCTAGGCAAAGAGTGACACCCAAGATTTTTACCTATCCTTACCTATGTCCCAACCTCTTCTAGAAATCAAAAACTTGTCGGTTAACTATGGTGCGATCGAGGCCCTGCAAGACATCAATTTGGTGGTTCATGAGGGCGAGATAGTAACGCTGATTGGGGCGAATGGTGCTGGGAAAAGTACAACGCTGAAGGCGATCTCACGATTGGTCAATTCGGCTTGGGGGCAAATTCTTTATGATGGACGAGAGGTGACTCGCCTCCCACCCCATCAGGTGGTGCAGTTAGGCATTGCCCATAGCCCGGAAGGCCGGCGAGTGTTATCTCAGCAAACTGTGTTAGCCAACTTGGAGTTAGGAGCCTATACGCGTAGCGATCGCTTGGGCATTAAAGCTGACATTGAACACCAGTTTCTAACGTTTCCTCGTTTGGCAGAACGGCGCAACCAACTAGCTGGAACCTTAAGCGGCGGAGAACAACAAATGTTGGCGATCGCCCGTGCGGTGCTCAGCCGCCCCAGACTATTGCTGCTAGATGAACCGAGCTTGGGTTTAGCGCCGCAGATTGTCCAAGAAATCTTTTCAGTGATTCGCCACCTGCGGCAGTCAGGCACCACAATTTTACTGGTTGAACAAAATGCTAATTTAGCCTTGCGGACTGCCGATCGGGTCTACATTCTGGAGGCGGGACGCCTGACATTAACCAGTGCGGCTGTGGAACTGCTAAGAGATGAACGTGTGAGAAAAGCTTATTTGGGTTAGTGCGATCGCGATTATTATTTCAGGATAAGTATTAGTAACCAGTATCACCCAATCGCATCTCAAGCATTCATAACGTTACTCACAAGATCCTCAAACTTCTTCTGTACACTCTAAGGCGAGATTCAAAAAGGGGGAAAGGTAAGATGACTTCCCAAAAAATTCTAGTCGCTCTCGATCGCTCAGAGCAAGCTCCTTTTGTGTTTGAGCAGGCTTTAGCACAGTGCAAAGATCAAAACAGCCACTTGATGATGGTGCATATCCTGCATACCAAAGTACATGTTTCTACTGCTCCTCTGATGGGACTCGGCACATTGGCGGATGTTGATCTCTACAGAACCCAAAAACAACAGCAGCAGGAGCGAGTGCAAGAGGAAAGACAGCAAGCTCAGCTTTGGCTGACGGAGTACTACCAAAAGGCGATCGCCAGTCACACCCCAACGGGCATGGAATGTAGAACAGGAGAGCCGGGCGTGGAGATTTGCAGTTTGGCTAAGGAGTGGAATGCCGATTTGATCGTCATGGGTCGTCGAGGGCATCAGGGTATTCTGGAGGCAGCACTAGGGAGCATCAGTAGTTACGTAGTGCATCATGCACCCTGCTCAGTTTTGGTAGTTCAGGGAAAATTACCTGAAATTGCTAAAGCTTCAGGAGAAGTCCTGGAGATCCAGGCAACCTAAGAGCTATAGCAATCCCAAATGATTTGTGAGCAGGAGTGGAGGGGGCGTTGCCCCCTCCTGGGGACGCAGTCCCCCAAACCCCTTTTGAGTTTTCTTATGGCTAATTTATTTCTTATGGTTAATTTAGGATTGCAAAACTCTCAAAAATTGGTTTTCAAGAGCACTGCGCGCCCTGTGAAAAACCAATTTTTTGAGAGTTCTGTGCTGCACGAAGCGCAGCACAGAACCCCACTTTGCGATCTTTAGCAGGAATACCCATATCCCTATAAATGCGGACGTATGGGCAATCAAACGGCTGCCGCTTGGTTCTCTTGTTTGACTTGAGTTTGGGTAGCAACGGGAGTTTCGGTAGCCATGTGAGTTTCGGCGGCAACATGTTGCACTGTCAAAACTGAGCAGGGTGCATGATGGGTGACATAGTTACTGACACTCCCAATAATCCACTCATTCAAACCGGAGTGACCTCGCCGCCCCATTAAAATCAAGTTTGCTTTCCAAGAACGGGCAGTAGCACAAATAGTGCGACCTGGATCGCCAAGAGTTTGAGTAAACTCGGCCGTAACCCCAACCGCCTGTGCTTCCACAGTCAGCGATCGCAACCTCTCCAGTCCCTGATGTTCACAGGCTGCCCATCGTTCGGCATACTGCTTGGCAATCTCTTCATTCAGGATGGGATAATAGCCACCCGTTCCCCAATAGATGGGGGTATCTCCGTAGCCGCCACCCAAGGGAGAAAACACATGCAGCAATAGCATCTGAGCGTTGATCGCTTTGGCCAGATCTAACGCTTGTTCAAAAATCTGCTGACTCCCTTCGGAGTGATCCAATGCAACCAAAATTCTATTAAACATCATTACACCATCCTGGTTTAAATAGGATCAGCAAATCGTAAAGTTGCACCTTATTGTAGGTTCGTCGCCAGGCTTTGTTGGGCGGAAAAACCCTAGCCTTGAACTCTGCTGAAGAGTTGTTAATGTTTCAACATCACTTTTCTACATTAGGATCGCCTTTATAGGACTGGGTTCCTGTTTTAGGATAGTCATCCTTGTTAGGGCTGAAGATTCGAGTAGCTGCATCAAAAATATAGTCCCCGATCGTTTTGGGTAGTTTCCACAAACGGTTGAGAATTTCTTTTCGATTGGTTGCAGTAGACATAAAGTTTACCTCACTGAAAGTAAAGGCAATTAAAATATCGATTGGGGAGCACCTGCTCATATACCCAGAATTTGGAGTTTTGACTAACAACAGCTTGAGCTAGAGTGGGAATAGATCTGTCTGGTTGGCTATACCTTGGCTATATCTTTAGAGTAGAGAAAGAAGTTGAGGATATTGTGAGGGAAATGTATTAACCAAGACAGATAGATGGGAACAAATCGTAGGAGTCATCATTGTTACTGTCACTCATAGTGAGGTTTTGTGGTTAATGCTTAGCTTTTATCGCTTCGTGCGTTTGAAATTATCCGCACTCTACTTAGTCGAAAATTGCTGTAGAGGAAAAAGTTTAGATTTCGACAGTGAAAATTGAGCCTTTTGGCAGATTGTCTTCAACAAAAATCTTTCCGCCGTGTGCTTCAGCCACTATTTTGCAGAATGTCAGACCCAAACCAATTTGGGTAGAATTACTGATGGCTTCACCTGTTTCATACTTCTTGAAAATTTGTTGTCGCAATTCTTTTTTGACACCTGGGCCCTCATCGGACACCTGAATTCTTGCTCGGACTGGTAGAGAGCCATCTGAGATAGAGTCTGACGGATATTGGATATGCAGCGTAATTTGCCCTCCCACTGGCGAGAACTTGATGGCATTAGAGAGTAGATTATCCATTAGTCGGTGTAACAGATTAGCATCAGCAGAAATCCAATATTTGGCTTCAGGAATTTGCTTTTCTAGATGAAGTTTTCTGGAGCAGGCAACTTCTTGAAAATCTGATAGCACAACGGTTGCTAAGGCACTAAGATCTACCTTTGTTTGCTTGAGTAATAACTTTCCCGCTTCCATTTTTGCCATCAGCAGGAGATCGTCAATCAAAGAATTCAACGTTCTGGCACAAGTCAAAATCATCTGAACTCTTTCTAATTTTTTTCCTTGGAAGTCATCCAGCAGAAGTAGCTCGGCACTGAGCATGATGGTTGCTATCGGATTTCGCAAGTCGTGGACTATCATATTGGACATCGTTTCCCGCAACAGTAAGGTTGCTTTAAGAGCATCATATTGCTGTTTAATCCGCAGCATCGAACTTACTCGCGCGCGGAGTTCCAGTCCATTCACCGGTTTGGTAATAAAGTCATCGGCTCCGGCTGCCAGAGCGCAAACTAAGTCTTCCTTGGAAGCCAGGGCTGTAACTATGATGACGGGAATCGCTTGCCACGCAGGATTGGACTTAATGTGGCGGCAGACTTCGATGCCATCCATATCAGGCATCATGACATCTAGTAAAATGACATCTGGGGCAATTGCCGCCAATTGGTTCAACGATTCTTTACCACTTGCCATGTAGACTAGGTTGTATCCTTCCTGATTTAGTAATGCTTTAATGACCCTGAACCCGTTGATTTGGTCATCAAT
>JAAUOQ010000494.1 GCA_012034795.1 Leptolyngbyaceae cyanobacterium CRU_2_3 | reverse complement strand
CCCGTAGACTGCCCGTAGACTGCCCCTAATGAAACAGCCAGTCTGCCATCAGCCTTAAATCGCCCTTAACGCCAGTAAGGCAGTGCCATAAGCGGCTTCAGTTTGAAGGGAAGGAAAAACAGGGATTTTGAGATGGCGCGATCGCATGGACATCCACACAGGATTCTGGGCACCTCCACCTGCCGTATAGACATGAATCAAAGGGCTGGCTCCCAATGCTTGCAGCAATTGATAACCGCTTGCCTCAATGCGCGATATGCCTTCTAGCAAACCTTGCAAAAACTCAGCCGCATTGACTGGGCGAGGTTCTAGGCGGGGGGCTAAGCTCGGATCGTTGATGGGAAATCGCTCGCCTGGCTTCAGCAATGGATAATAGGCAAGTGGACTCTCTTGCATGGGATCAATTTGCTGACTCAAATCCGCCAATTCTGTATCGCTAAAATACTGCTGCAACACCGATCCTCCTGTATTGGATGCGCCTCCCACCAGCCACAAATTTCCCAGGCGATGACTGTAGATGCCATAGCGAGCATCATCCACACGAGTTTCACTGAGCAGCTTGAGCACCAGCGTTGAGCCGAGAGAGGTGACGGCTTCGCCAGGAGCCTGTGCCCCACTCGCCAAAAACGCCGCGATACTATCCGTTGTGCCCGTACACACCCAACAGGCAGGCGGCAGGCTGAACTGGGTCGCTAGGTTAGGGGTGATGGGGGCGATTGCTTTCCCTGGAGGCAGTACTTCGGGCAACCTGAATCGGATCTTTAGATTGATCAACAGGTTGATTAGCCAGAGAGGATATCGCAGTTCACCTACGTCATAACCTAGTTTTAAGGAATTATGGTAGTCGCTAATGCCCAACCTGCCATGCAGTAAAAAAGACAACCAATCAGCTTGGTGCAGAAAGTAAGGAGAAGATATCGCTTCCTGACCTACTTCCTGATTTAACTGATCAACCCACCACAGCAATTTGGCAAGGCTAGAGGTGGCGCTAATGACTGCGTGGTGAGGCGGGCGATCGCCCTGATCTGATCCAATACTGCGGCACCCCGGTCATCGTTGTACAAGATAGGTTGATCTAAAGGACGACCTTGGGAATCGCAAAGTAAAACAGTAGAAGAGGTGCCATTGATGGCGATCGCTTGGGTTTGCCGTCTCAACTCCAGGGGGATTTGCCCTATCAGATCAAATAACGCTGTTCTCCAAGTATTTGCCCAATCTTGTGCCGCAATGTCGCCAAATTTCAGACTAGTAGTGGCTTGAATTTGACGGTCGCTGCCAATGGCGATCGCCCGTGCCCCTGAAGTACCAAAGTCAATTCCCAAGTAGCTCTGTTCATCGTTCATCGTTCATCGTTCATCGTTATATTGGATGATTCATCGTTTATTCTCTCCTCAATCTTTTCCCTCAGCCGTTCTACTACTTGCAAATTACCAGCCTGATTCAAGTGAATAGAGTCGCGGTATAGTGTTTTTGCTGCATTGGCTGCGTTAAGCTTGGCGGTATCAAACGGGGCTGTATTCAATGGGTTCAGGTTGAATAAAGGCAAAAAGTCAATCAACGGAATTTGCTGCTGTTGGGTGAAGTCTTGGAGCCGCTGCCGGGCAGTTTTCTCATAATCGCGGGGGCCAGGTTCACCGATTTCCCGTAGTAGAGGGGTAATTGCTAACAGTAGTTGGGCATTGTGTTGCATTGCAACTGCTTTTACCTGCTCGATCGCGGCTAAATTTGCACCGACGCGATCGCCCCCCTCCTGCCAGAGTTGCTCTAGCTCTGGAATAGGTTGAGGTTTACTGAAATAGCGGCTAAACACTTCAGAAATTGCTGAAACAGGACGGCGTTCTGGGTAGTTGAGATCACGTCCGACAACCAACGAAGAGGGCGCAATCCCAAACAAATCATCGGTATTAATCACCTGTACAACCATTTGAGCACCAAAAGTTCCAAACCGCTGGAGGTAGGCCAGTTGATTGCGGGGCGACCAGGAATTTGCCGATGCATTCAGCACCTCAACCTGCTTGAAATGTCCGACCTGCCCCTGAAGCTGCTGTTGTAGCAGAGCAGAAATTGTCTGATTTTGGTCTGTCCACCAGCCGCCATTCACGATCGAGTCACCCAACAGAAGAATCCGCAGGGTTTGATTGGGGCGAACCGCAGAAATCTCTGAACTTCTCATGGAATAAGCGTTAATGACAATTTGATTCCCAAAGCGTCGGGTATTTTGGTTGGGAGTCAGTAGATAGCCAATCTGCGGATCGGCCATATAGGTCAGGGGGTTGCCAAAGCCAAACAGCGATCGCAAAATCCCTTCCAGCAAGATGAATAGGAGCGCGATCGCGCTAACCACCCCCACCCAAACCGTGCCATTAGACATTTGCTATACCCATGACGTTTGCTTATGACATTTGTTGTACCGTTCATCGGCGCGATCGGCAGAGTTTCACCTAAAAATTTCATCTCAAACCAAGTATGCGTCGCCGTTTCTGAAAAAATCTTTAAAAGTCTAGAGCAGTACGGAGATTATTTCCAAAGCTGGCTAGAATTGCGTCGTGAAGACTGGCATTAAGGCTATAACTGTAACTGTCTCGGATTTTAGCTCTGGACTTTAGTTGTGTTCTAGCCTCAGCCTGTTACAGATTTACCTTAAGAATCATTTACAGGAGAAATTACCCCATGCCAGATTTCAACCGAGGAATTATGAAATTTAAGGGTGCAGATAGCCCGATCGCCGTCATCCTTTCTGGGATTGTCATTATCGGATCGATCGCCTTTTTAATTATTTGGTCTTTACAATCGGCGTATGCCCTTTGATTGAATAATATCGAATACCCTTCGCATCATTTAGCCCTACACAACCCCAGCCAAAAGCAAAGCACCTCTTCTCAAGCAATTCGTTGCAACTGGCATCCGGTCAGCATCCAGTCGGTCCCGATCAAGGCTGACTGCCAACCCCATTGCCATTCCGCTCCAGAAATCTCTTGACAGAAGTGTAGAGAGGCTAACTTGCTACTCCATCCCTGAAAGAAAAGGTTGACTAGCTCATGCCAAAGGTTGAAGCCGTCCTTCAACTACGGTAGTTTAGTCAAAAAGGTCTATTTTGGATAGGTAGGTTTGAACATTCAACCCGTTCAACCTCTTCAACCCGTTCAACAATTGATGAAGTCATGAGCTTGTTAGTGGGTAAAACATTGCAGGAGGGCAAGTATACCCTAGAACAGCCCTTGGGTCAGGGTGGTTTCGGCATCACATTTAGAGCCACCCACCACTATCTTGGGCAACCAGTGGTGATTAAGACGCTAAATCCTACTAGTCAGCGCACCCTTCAGTACGCCGAGTTTGATGCGGCAGTTTCAGGATGAAGCACGGCGGCTGGCAATGTGTATCCATCAAAATATTG
>JAAUOQ010000070.1 GCA_012034795.1 Leptolyngbyaceae cyanobacterium CRU_2_3 | reverse complement strand
GATCTCGGTGAGCCAAGAATCCTCGTCGCTTTAGCGCGAGGAGTGTCAACCCACTACCTGGATTGGCCCCTCAATGCTGCCACTAAAGAACTGGCGAGCCACTTCATTAGCAGTCGAATCAATCTCAGCCACTGTACCTTCCCACTGGGCCTTGCCCTGATACAAAAAAAGAATTCGATCGGCAGTGCGGCGGATGGTGCTGTCCTGGTGGGTAATGATCACATAGGTGCTGCATCCCCCTTGAGATTTTGCAGCGCTCGGATCAAGTCTTCGATCACCGTGGAAGCGATCGGGTCGAGTCCGGCGGTCGGTTCATCGTAGAGAATCACTTCGGGGCTATCAGCAGGATTGTCAGGGTTTTCCATGATGGCACGGGCAAAACTCACCCGTTTTCGCATACCGCCCGAAAGTTCAGCCGGAAAGCGATCGCCAATTCCTGGCAAACCCACCATGTCTAGCTTTTGCTCAACTAACTCCTGAATGCGTTTGCGAGGCAATCGCGAGTGTTGGTATAGCAAAAAGCCAACGTTTTCGTCTACCGTCAGCGAATCAAACAGGGCGGCGTTTTGAAACACCATCCCAATGCCGAGGGACTCTTTGACATCTTCCACTAGCCCTTCTCGGCGCTGACCCTGAATGTAAACTTCTCCAGCGTCTGGCTCCAACAGTCCAGCCATAATCCGCAGAATAGTAGATTTGCCCGTCCCAGACGGGCCAATAATGGCAAGTGCTTCCCCCCGGTAAATGGTCAGATCAACTTGATCCAAGACCACATTGTTGCCAAAGGACTTGCTGACTCCTTTCAGTTCAATCAGCGGTTCAGCCATAAGGGATGCATCGACTAGACAGACCCAACTTAGCGCACAATGAGCACTTCAGGGTGAACCCGTGCTATTCCTCTGACAATTTCAGTTCGTGAATGTTCCACAATGCCCCACCCAATGCACTGTATTTTGTGCCCTCAATCTTGTTGCGAACCGCAGACATAGACAGGGGATTGACCAAAAAGATCAGCGGAATATGTTCTTGTACTAGACGTTGAGCCTGAGCATAGATTTGCTTGCGCTTGGCGTCGTTTAATTCTTGCCCACCCTGCACATAAAGCTGACCGATCGCCCGTTCCCAGTCTGTCACTACCCGCCCCTCAATCGGCTCCTGCCCGACTTCAGCTTTTTGATTAAACAGATGCAAATGTCCATCAGGCGACCAAACATTGCGGCCGCCATCTGGCTCTATGCCTGCTCCTCCCAGACCCAAAATCACCGCTTCCCAGTCTTGAGTGCCGTCCATCTTGTCAATTAAAGCATTGAAAGCCAGGGGCTGAAAATCTGCCTGGATACCGATGGCTGCCAAATCGCGCTGAATCTGTGCCCCCAGCAGCTTCACGAGTTTTGTTGCCAGAGTTGGTATTGAGGGTAAACCGAACCCGATTGCCGGCTGCATCTAGGAGTTCTCCGCGAGGGTTGTACTGAAATCCAGCACCTTGAAGCAGTTCTTTGGCTTTAGCCACATCATATTCATAGGTCGGCAAGCCTTGTTCAGGCGGGAAATAGTAGGGGCTTTGGATGTAGATGGGAGAATTTTGCGGGACGCCTAAGCCCTGATAGAGGTTGTTAATCAGCGTTGGGCGATCGAGAGCATGGGCGATCGCCTGACGGAATGCCAGCGAGTTAAACCAGCGCGATTTGACTGGATCGACCAATGGTTTGCCTTTACGGCTGCCCTGGTTGAGATTGAATACTACAAAAGATGAACTGAAGACCGGCCCTCCTTCATAAATTTTGAAGTTACCTCGCCGCTCTTCTTGCTTGATTAGGGCAAAATCTTCCGGTGAAACCCCTTCCACATCCAACCCACCCGAACGGAACTGCGCCAACGACGCATCATCTGATTCAATCGACTGAATCACGATTTGTTCCACATAGGGCTGTGGCTGTCCTTGGGTGTCTTTGCGCCAGAAGTAGGGGTTACGCTCCAAAATCACCCGTTCAGCAGGCTGATAGCGCTTAATCCGATAGGGGCCACTGCCCACAATCGTGCTGACATCTGCATCGGTGCCCCAGGTAGAGAGAAACCGAGGCTTGCCATCTTCGCCCAGGGTTTTGACCGCTGCTTGAAGCGCATGTTTGGGCAAGAAGGAGCCACCCGCAAACCGCAACAGTGGCGCAAAGGGTTCTGGCGCAGCAAATTCGACCTGGCGATCGCCCACTTGACGCACTGTCGGAAATTTGCCCTGTTCCCCAATCCGGAACAAATCACTGGTACTGCTGGGAATTTTGGGATTGAAAATAATCTCGTTGTAAGTAAAAACGACATCGTCTACGGTCATCGGCTCACCATCCGACCACTTCAGCCCCTCCCGCAAGGTGTATGTGATCCGCTTTTGATCGGGCGAAATTTCCCAGGACTCGGCCAAGCCTGGCTCTAGTTCACCGGTAACACCATTGGTTTCCAGTAATGAAGTGTAGACATAGCCCAAGATTGCAGTTGACCCGCCATCTTCACTCAAGATGGTATTAAATGTTTTGGGGTCGCCCAGGCTGCTGATAATAATCCGGGGCACTTTAGCGGTTTTAACCCTAAAAGTGTCCAGGCTACAAGCACTGAGGGGTAGCAACAGTAAAGCGATCAGCACAAGGGTTAGCCCTGTGGCCCAACGATCTAGCGCGATCGCCCTCAACTTGCCAAACCCTAAAGCGATTCTTTTGTTTTCAAGCATCATCCCAAAATGGCATCATCCATCGAAAAATCAACCTCGGCTTTGGAGCGATCGCCCGCCCCATAATCATTCTGAAATGAATTTTTAAGACCGGAAACCAAATCAAACTCAGGCCGCCAGTACAGATCTTTCTGCACTTTGTGAATATCAGCAAAGAAATGCTGAACTCGCATGGGAAAGGGCTTGCGCTTGCCAAAGTCGAATTGCTTGGGCTGATAGTGAACCAGTTTCAAAGCGTCAGGATCTTTGCCTACCGCTAGGGCACAAGCTCGTGCCAGTCCATCAAAGGTGACATAGCGATCGCCTGATACATTATAGGTCTGCCCGATGGCTCTGGGATTGCCCAATACGGCAGACATGGCTGCTGCCAGATCTTGGACATGCCCCCACTGGGTTAGGTGGGTCCCATTGCCCGGAATCGGAATGGGGCGATCGCGAATAATTCGATCAAAAAACCAGGCTTCCAAATCGTTGTAGTTTTGTGGCCCATAGATATAGACCGGGCGAATAGCAGTGAAGGGGATGCCCTGAGCAGCCAGATAGGACTCTGTCTCAAACTTGCCCCGGTGTCGGCTCTGAGGATCGACCGGATCGCCCTCTCTGTGAGGCATTTGCTCCGATTTTTGGTAGACCCCTGCCGAACTGACATAGACAAAATGCTTAACTTGCCCTTTAAACATTTCGACTAAGGGCTGTGTGTCGCTGAGTTCTCGCCCGTTGTTGTCAAAAATGGCGTCAAAATGCTCACCTGCCAACTTTTCCTGAATCTGGAGTGGGTCAGTGCGATCGCCCTCAATTTGCTTTGCAATGCCTACTGGTATCGGTTGGTTGCCCCGGTTAAACAACACGACATCATGTTCTTGCGCCGTCAGCATACGGGTGAGATGTACCCCAATGAACCGAGTGCCACCCATAATCAGAATTCGCATATCACCCTTAACTCCTAACGCCGTCTCACTGTTTCCATCCTAAATCGGAATGGAAATCATCTTTTGCTTCCGTTACTGTTGCGACTATTCATCTTTGTCATCCAGGCGTAGGATGGTATAGTGATCGCCATTAAGCTAATGGGAACGCTGATTTCGTTTACTTTGTTGATTGAGGAACTCTATGCTGTTCTCTGGTGCTCAACCTGCATTGCTCGTTTTAGCCGATGGAACCGCTTACCCAGGCTGGTCATTTGGGGCAACAGGGACGGCGATCGGTGAAGTGGTCTTCAACACCGGCATGACCGGCTATCAGGAAGTCTTGACTGATCCGAGCTATCGGGGGCAGATTGTCACCTTTACCTACCCTGAGTTGGGCAATACGGGCGTTAATCCAGAAGATGAAGAGTCCAGCCGGCCGCAGGTGAAAGGGGCGATCGCTCGTAATATTTGTCAGCGTCCTAGCAACTGGCGATCGGCTCAATCGCTGCCCGACTATTTGAAACAGCATCATATTCCTGGCATCTATGGCATTGATACTCGTGCCCTGACTCGGAAACTGCGCTCGGCGGGTGCCATGAATGGGGCGATTTCTACAGAAATTCTTGACCCCTCCGAACTATTGATGCGCGTTCAGGAAGCCCCCAGCATGGCAGGGCTAAATTTGGTGCGCGAAGTCACCACCACCACACCATACGAATGGTCAGAAACAACTGGCGTAGATTGGGATTATAAACCCACCTCGGACACTCCTTTGGAGCAACCGCTTACCGTAGTAGCGATCGACTTTGGCATCAAGAAAAATATTCTCCGCCGGTTGGCAAGTTATGGTTGTCGAGTGATTGTAGTTCCTGCTAACACGCCGCCCGAAGCCATTCTTCAGTACAACCCAGACGGCATTTTTCTGTCGAACGGTCCTGGTGACCCGGCTACTGTCCTGGAGGGCATTGCCACCACTCAAGCCCTTTTGACTAGCCAAAAGCCGATGTTTGGCATCTGTATGGGGCATCAAATCTTGGGTTTATCTCTAGGTGCTGATACCTTTAAGCTCAAATTCGGACATCGGGGCTTAAATCAACCCTGTGGTCTAGCCCAGCAGCCCATAGAAATTACCAGCCAAAATCACGGTTTTGCGATCAGCGCTGATTCCTTACCCGACGCGGAGGTGGAAATCACCCATCTAAACTTAAACGATCGCACCATTGCCGGTCTACGTCACAAAACGCTACCGTTGTTCTCGGTACAATATCATCCAGAGGCCAGCCCTGGACCTCACGATGCCGATTATCTGTTTGAGCGATTTGTCCAAACCATGCAACAGCATCGGCAAAGGGCTGAATCTAATTAGCTGAGTCTCAGTAATCGACAGTGGGGTAGTTGTGATGCGCGAAGCACAACTACCCAAACCCAGGTTTTTCGTGGGTTGGTGTTGGGCAAAGCCAAACCCAGCGGAAGCCTCACCAGCGCTGGGCTGAACCTGGTGAAATTAACCTTCGCTCCGTGAAAAGCTTCCTTGATTTTTCACCTAATCCGTCTGAAGCACAATCTGCAAAGGTGGAATCGATGAAACGTTTACTGCTGATTTTACTTCTGATTGCAGGCATTGCTGCTTGTAGAACTCACCCATCTGAGAGCAAGGTAACCCGTGATGCGACGATGGCTGCTTCAGAGACAGTTTCTGCTCAACCCCTGCCATCGGCTGACCAGAACTCCGTCAGCTCCTCGATGTCAAAATTATTGGCAGACTTATCCCCTGCTCAAGTCGATCGCGCCACCTTCCCAGTCAATGTGGAAAACTGCGGACGCACCTTGACCTTTCAGCAACCGCCTCAACGGGTGATCAGCTTGTGGCAGCCGCCCAATGAACTGCTGCTGGCGCTAGGTGTGGAAAAAAACATCATTGGTTTTGCTGGTAACTACACGGACTTGTTGCCCAATTTTGCCGAAGCTGCTCAGTCCATTCCCAGCCTCGGCACCGCTACCCATTGGCCCTCCCGTGAAGTGATGCTGACTCAAAACCCAGATTTGGTCATTTCTGAAGGGCTAGAAGGGTTTGCCTTTGACCCTGCTGCGGGTTATGCCACGGTGGCAGAACTGGAACGGAATGGAGTACAGGTTTTTTCAACCGGATCAATCTGTACGCCTCAGCAAGCCGCCGATCGCGGTATGAATGGAGTGTATGATGACCTGCGGTATCTGGGTCAAATCTTTGGGGTTTCTGAACGAGCCAAAGTCTTGATTACCCGACTTCAGCAACGCGAAGCAGCCATCAGCCAGCGAGTTGCAGGGCGAGAACGAGTGCCAACCGTTTTTTACAATGGCGGCGAAGGGCCGCTGGCAGTTCTCACAAGCGGAGTCTGGAGAGAGGCGATCGTCAAAGCAGGCGGCAAACCCATCTTTGACAAGACCGTGTTTCAGGTGGGGGTTGAGGAATTTGCTAACTCGAACGCAGCCGTGATTTTAGTCGGCTTCTATCCGGGACAAAATCCAGATCAGCTAATTACCTTCTTGAAGAAAACCTTTCCCGATTTGCCAGCCGTAAAAAGCGATCGCCTCTACCCTATTCCCACGATTGAGACAGAAGCGGGCATTCGGATCATGGATGGATTGGAAAAGATGGCTCGTGCCATTCATCCTGAAGCGTTTGAGGGACAGTGAAATGGCTGTAACGCAGGTTTACAGGTCGCAGATTCACAGGAGTTAATATCCCCATGCACCCCCCAAAAAAGCGCACCCGATCGGTGAACTTCGGGTTGATTTTGATCAGCCTGACGATCGGCATTTTGGCAGCGATCGTCCTTGCCGTTTCAGTCGGTTCAGTTGCTATTCCTTTTGACCGAGTGGTACAAATTATCTTGTCTCATCTGTTGCCCAACGGCGCGATCGCTCCTCAATGGACTGCTACCGAAGATCGAATTGTCTGGGTGTTCCGTTTGCCACGGGTTTTGCTGGCCTTGATTGTGGGAGCAGCCCTATCGGTCAGCGGCACCACCTTACAGGCAGTGGCACGCAATCCCCTCGCTGACCCCTTTATTTTTGGCGTTTCCTATGGGGCAACGGTGGGTGCAGTGCTAGTGCTGACGCTAGGTACAACGGCGTTTGGCGATCTTTCTCTGTCAGTGGCGGCTTTTGTGGGAGCCTTGATTGCGATGGTGCTGGTTTACCTCTTAGCTCAACAGCAAGGGCGTATCACCTCCTTACGGCTCGTGCTGGCAGGCGTGGCACTGAGCTATGTGCTGTCGTCTCTGACCAGCTATTTGGTGCTGCGATCGAGTCAACCGGGCAATAGCAGCGTGAGTCTCATCCTCTCCTGGCTGGCGGGCAGTTTTGGACGGGCCCAATGGCAGCATCTGGGCTTACCGACGATCGTGGTGGTGCTGATGACGGGCTATCTGATGTTGCAGTCGCGATCGCTGAATGTTTTGCTGATGGGCGATGAAAGCGCCGTTGCGTTGGGAGTCAACGTTGAGCGGTTGCAGATCCAGCTTTTTGTGATTACCTCGTTGATGGTGGGTGTAGTGGTGGCGGTCAGTGGTGCAATCGGCTTTGTGGGTTTGATGATTCCGCATATCGTGCGGATGGGGGTGGGCAGTGATCATCGGCGAGTCCTGCCGATCGCTGCCTTGGGTGGAGGGTTGTTTATGGTGCTGATGGACTTAGTTGGCCGAATTGCCGTTGCGCCTGAAGAGCTACCCGTTGGCATTGTCACTGCCGCCTTCGGTGGGCCTTTTTCCTATGGCTGTTGCGGCAACGTTCTACTGTTGGGGGAGGTTTGGCATGAAACTCACAGCCCACCAAGTGGCGATCGCCCTTGCCAATCAACCCATTTTGCAGGGGGTGACGCTCAACGTAGAGGCTGGAGAAGTGGTTGGACTGATTGGCCCGAATGGCAGTGGTAAATCCACCCTACTCCGCGCCCTATATCGAATGCTGCGCCCGATCGCCGGACGGATTCTACTGGGCGATCAAGACCTATGGAAACTGACTGCCCGTGAGTCGGCGCAGCGAACAGGGGTGGTATTGCAGGAATCTCCTAGCAGTTTTGAATTGACGGTGCAAGAGGTGGTGCAAATGGGACGTACGCCCCACAAAGGCATATTTTCACTTGATTCAGAAGCGGATGCAGCGATCGTCACACAGGCTCTGCGTCAGGTGAATATGCTGACCTTTGCCGAGAAGTCTTATCACACGCTGTCGGGTGGCGAAAAGCAGCGCGTTTTGATTGCCCGCGCTCTGTCTCAGCAACCCAAACTGCTGATCCTGGATGAACCCACGAATCACCTGGATATTTACTATCAAATTGAACTCTTAACTCTGGTGCGGAGTTTGGGCATTACAACGCTAGTAGCGCTACATGACCTAAATCTGGCAGCACAGTTCTGTCAGCGACTTTATGTGATGAAAGCAGGGCGCATTGTTGCCAGTGGCACTACGCCCGAAATTTTGACTCCAGAACTGCTAGCAGAAGTATTTCAAGTGCAGGCAACTTGCGGGTTTCATCCGGTAACTAATCAGTTCTATATTTTGTACGGCAGCTTGTGAGAGAGGGTGGCATTACGGAACAAATTTTCCTCTCGCAATACTTAGACCTGGTTTCATTTTATGGCTTTTTGGAGGTATCGTCCCTATCGACGGCTCGAAGCTGAATTCGATCGCCCCATGTAAGACAGGTTGTCTGTTTTCAAGCCTGGAATCGAGGTGTTACCATGCTATAGCCTTGTTCTGTGAAACTATTTTCTCAATATGCCTTAGATCCTCTCAAGCGTTGCAAGGCTAAATCCTAGCCACCTTCGCCGTCTAAGGTAAGGTTTTTGTGTCAAGCAAAATATCAATCCGTGAATCAGTGGATGCATCGATCGAAGATTTACCTGTCGCTGAACAGATAGGGTAAATGAACATAGACAGACTCTACCTTATTCAGTAAATTATGACCCTTGAGATCAATACATCACTTCCGATTAAAATCGCTGAACCGAATGACGCGATCGCCTTTGCGGTAGATACGCTGCTCAGCGAACTCAATCCCAAATTTAGGGCCAAGAGCGCCATCGACTATGAAGATGTTAACCAGTATGAGAATGCAGATGGAACCCTTCAATTAATCGACGCGACTGAAGATGTTGATCTCTACAAAGTAGAGCTAAAAGCAGGCGACACGATCAAAGTCGATATCGATTCCCGTCAGTTGGCGATTGCAGGCGAACTCCTAACGGGGATTGACTCACAACTCCGTATTTTTGATGCAGCCGGAACTGAATTGGCATTCAGTGAGGACGCTCCAGCTCCCGATGAGCTTTTTGCCTCTGAGCTAGATCCCTACCTGGAGTTCACGGCTCCTGCCGACGGTTCGTACTATGTGGGAGTCAGCATTTTCAATAATCGTAGCTACGATCCTCTGGTTCCCGGTTCAGGTAGTGGTTCCACCAGTTTTACACCGTTTACCTTCCTACCGCTGACCACAGGAGAGTATGTTCTTAATATTGATTTGAACTCCAAGGAAAAACCAGATGCTACGGTTATTCCTCCCAGCACTGGCGAGGGCGCAAAGGTTTCTTTACAGTCGTTTGCGGCTGCCTACAACGTCAATTTTTTCACGGGCGATTACAGCATTACTGCGCCAGCAGCAGTTGAAAATTCGGAGAATTCGGCACTGGTTTTGGCATTGAAAGCCGATGGTGAAATTCCAGAAGGAGGATTAGAGGTTTTTGTCAACAGCGATCGCGACCTCGCAGAGTTGTTTGCCACCAATCTTGATACAGGCAATAATTTAGCCTTTACGCCCTTTAGCCGGGGCGGCGAGTTACTCGGTCTGATTTTTGATCAAACGGGCAAGGCAACTGGCTTCAGATATCGACTGGATCAACCAAATGCCTCCATTTCCTTACCGATTCGCAATGATGGGGTTGCCAATCAGCCAAAATCTGTTAATTTCTTCGTAGAGCCTGCCGCAGGCTATGAGGTTGACTGCCAATCCAATCGTTCTGCCGTCACCATCTATGACACGCTAGAGCAAGTCCCTACCCCAACTGTCACCCCAGAGGTGAGCTTTACAGTAGACAAAACTGTTCTCGTAGAATCTGCTGAAGATACCATCACCTTCACCTTTAGCCTCAGCGAAGCGCCACCACCTGAAGGGGTGTTGATCCTGTTTCAGGCAAATGCCTCCCCTCCATTTGCGGCATTCAATGCGATCGGCGATTTTGACTTGGCTGAGGCTGAAGTGACTGGCGGCGCATTTCCGATCGATAATCCTGCGTCCAGCGGCTTTTACTTTAAGATTACCGAGCAAACTGCTTCCATCACCCTGCCAGTTGCCCTGGATGATCTGACAGAAGGTATTAAAGCGGTAAATTTCGCGCTTAGCCCTGGCGCAGGTTACACGATTGATCCCAATGCCAATGCAGTTACACTGGCGATCGCTGACACCCCAGAATCCCAACTCCAGGTTAGTCTAGCTACAGAACCTGCGACTCTCATTGAGTCAGAGGCAACGCCATCAGTTCACACCTTCAGCCTGAGTACTCCTCCCCCTGAAACAGGAATTACCGTTTTTGTGAACGCACCTGACCTGGGTGAGTTTAATCTCGATGGCATTGAAGTAACGGGAGGCACCATCACTCAGGTGACCGACGCAGGCTTCTTTTTGAACATCACAGCGCAAGAAGCAGTGATTCGCTTACCTGTCGCTGCGGATGCAGAGGCTGAAGGTTTGGAAACTGCAACCTTTACGTTAGAAGCGGGCGAAGGTTATCAGGTAAATCCAGTATCTAATTCTGGTATTTTTACAATCGCTGACACTGCCGATCAACTGCCGTTAACCGAAGCCGAAACCAATGACACGATTCCACTCGCTTTTGTGACGGGACTGAGCACTGAGCGCAGTACGCTGGCTATCTCTGGGGAAATTGCTGCTCACGGCGCAGGCGCTGAAGCGGTTGATGCTTCTGAAGATGTAGATTTCTATAGCTTTGAGCTAAAAGCAGGAGAACAGGTGGCGATTGATGTGGATTCTGTTGAATATCAGATTACTGGATTAGAAGTTCCCCAACGACTTGATTCCACCCTACGGCTGTTCAATGCCGAGGGGGATGAACTGCTAAGGGCTGAGGGTGACGCATCCGATCCAAGCAGCCGAGATGCGGCTCTTACTTTCACGGCTGAGATTGCTGGAACTTACTATGTGGGAGTTGGACAAACCGGAAACATTGCCTATGAACCCTTTAGCGTAGGTAGGGGCAGTGGTCGCATTGACCCGGCTGCTGGGATTAACACAGGAGCCTATAGCCTGAACTTTAACCTGACTCCCGTTTGCTCAATCTAGCTGAAAACTAAGGATCACGAATTAATTAAAATCCTGGTTTTAATTAATTTGTGATCCTATGGCGCTTCGCACTTGGAAAAAACCAAACTATTTTTTGAAAACCTTGCTGAAAAATAGTTTGTGCTCTATTCAATATTCAATCGAAAATTGCGATAAGACACTACGCCTGCTGCTGCCGAGCCATTGCTGCAACCTATTTACGAGGCACCCCCAGAACCTGTCGCGCTACCGCCTACTGTTGAACCCCTGCCTGCACCAACATCATCCCCAAATCCTCCATCAGCACTGTAGGCAGTTGGAGGAAGTATTTCAAATTTACAATGCTGCTTCAGGCGATGCTGCTTCAGGCGTTGAGCGATCGCCTCTAATTGTTTCAAGCTCACTTCATCCAACTCATCCGCAAACGAGGCAACGATATCAGGATTGCTAACAGCCAAAAATTGCTGGAGCTGTTCGTATGCCTTGAGAATTCTGGCTTGTTCACGAGAGAGCAGCGGCTGCCAGAAGTAAGTTTTTGACTGCCGATCGCATATCAGCCACCCCTTTTGATCTAGACGACCTAACACGGTTGTCACTGAGGCCTGTGTTAGTTCCCGACCTGAGTTTGCGACAATTCGATCGCGGATCTCTTTGACAGTAGCAGATTCTAATTCCCACAAAATATTCAAAACTTCTGCTTCCAAAGGTCCCAAAGAGAGCCGTTTCGGTTGAGGATCAGGCAAAGGCGACATAAGCGTGGTAGTGGAGCGTTTCCGACTAGCATACTCGCAATTTCATTCAAGAACTTTGACAGCCCGTCTTTTGACGAATCCAGAAGCATCGGGCAAGATGGTATGCGGATTCGTGTGTTTGTAATTCGTCCGTTTGTAGATTGAGAGGAATTCACCTTGAAACGCTTACTATCCATTGCTTTAGCGGCGATCGCCCTACTTACCTTCTTCACTCCACCTGCCCTGGCAGCAGATGTGGCCAATGGCGCAAAAGTTTTTGCGACAAACTGTGCAGCTTGCCATATGGGTGGCAAAAATGTGGTGAATGCTGCCAAGACATTACAAAAAGCAGCGTTGGAACAGTATGAGATGGCATCGATCGATGCCATCAAAACACAAGTCACCAAAGGCAAAAACGCGATGCCTGCCTTTGCGGGGCGGCTGTCTTCTGAGCAAATTGAGGATGTGTCTGCTTATGTGTTAGACAAAGCTGATAAAGGTTGGTAGAGCCAGTTTTGAAGTTGGGGGTTGGGAGCTAGAGATTGAGTCATGGAGGATCAGGCTGTTACAAGCCAGCCCATCATAAGAAGCGGTGAGTTTAAAGGTTTAAGCTGAATTCTTTCTCATTTAACTCAAACTAAAAGCTCACAATTGCTGAATATCTAGAGCTTAGATCGCTAGCCCTTTACCTCCAACCTCTTGACCTGTACGATTGGATTAATAAGCTATCCTCATACCTTCATCAAGGTAGTTGAGGGGCACCACCGTAGTTTGAGCGTCATGGAAAAAATAATGCTAGTAAGTGATGGGATATGGCATTGTGACATTTTCTAAAACCTCTTTAGCCCGATCGCCTGAGCCAACCGTTGTACCCCCTGCTTAATCTGGGCTTCGCTCAACTCACCATAGCCCAAAATAAATTCGCCGTCGCCACCCAGACTGAGATAATGCGATCGCGCTGACATTAGACCCACCCCGACTTGAGCGGCTCGGATGATCAGTTCTTCATCGCTGAATGGCGTACGCAAACGCACCATCAGATGAATGCCTGCCTTCTCTCCAAAAATAGTGGCCCGATCGCCAAACTGGGCGTTTAATTCTTGCACCAACACTTGACGACATCGATCGTAGCGCGATCGCATTTTACGAATGTGGCTCTCTAAAAT